>JAFTEI010000050.1 GCA_017453965.1 Lachnospiraceae bacterium | reverse complement strand
GCCGCCCAGTATCCTGCTGGTCAAAAGAGTTCCCTGTCCGCCGACACCCACTATCATTATATTCTTAGTCGTGTTCTCCATCTTATCTTATGCTCCTCTTCTTTAATCAAGCGTAACCGTTCAGAACCCCCGGGTTCCGAATAGTTACAATCAAGCCTCATATAAATTAAGCGCATCGAATTTACAAAGCTTCGTACACAATCCGCAGCCGTTACACATAGTCTCGTCTATCTTTATATAGCCCTCCTCCGTCTTGGTGACCGCAGGGCAGCCGGGCTTCAGACAGGCACCGCACTTCTTGCACTTATCCGCGTCGCACTTCGCCTTATTGGGGAATTTCTGTCCCTTAAGCAGGGCGCAGGGCGCACAGGCGATTATGACAGAGAGCGCGTCGCGCCCGGTCTCCTCCTTGACCACCCTCTCAAACTCCTCTATATCGAAGGGATTTACCTCCACCACATTTTCTATATTCATGGCCTTACAGAGCTTATAGATGGATATGGCGGGAACCTCGCGCCCGTCCAGAGTCTTGCCCGTAGCGGCGTGATCCTGGTGGCCGGTCATTCCCGTGGTGGAGTTGTCCAGGATTATAACCGTGCCATGCACCTGGTTATAGGACATATTCACGAGGGAATTGATACCCGTATGCATGAAGGTCGAATCGCCTATTACCGCTACAAAGTCCTTGGCAAAATCATGACCCTTGGCCTTTTCAAAGCCGTGCAGCGTAGATATCGAGGCTCCCATACAGATTGTGGTATCCACGACCGAAAGGGGCGGTACAGCTCCCAGAGTATAGCAGCCTATGTCGCCGCAGGCATTTATTCCGAGCTTCTTCAATACGTGATAGGTAGCTCTGTGGGGACATCCGGGGCAAAGTATCGGAGGACGGTTGGGAACCTCGGCTCCCTTGAAGTTGATCTCCTCACCCTTAAGCGCCTGCTTTAAAAGATTTGCCGAATACTCTCCCTCCAGCGTGAAAAGCTCCTTGCCCTCGCACTTTATTCCCATGGCCCTGATCTCAGTCTCGAAGAAGGGCTCGAGCTCCTCGAAGACGATGAGCCTGTCCACACTTTCGGCGAACTCCCTTATGAGCTTCTCCGGCAGGGGGTATACCAGGCCGAGCTTCAGCACACTGGCTTCGGGGAAGACCTCCTTAACGTACTGGTAGGCTATTCCGCTGATTATAAAGCCCAGCTTCGTATCTCCCTTTTCAATGCGGTTCAGCTCAAGGGTATTGGCGTCCTCAGAGAGCCTTTCCTCCCTCAGGACTACGGCGTGGTGCCTGCCTATGGCGCTCGCCGGCATCATGCAGTACTTCTTTATATCCCTGCTGTAGGGCTTATCTTCGGGCACGACCCGCTCTCCGAGCTCCACCATTCCCTGGGAATGGGCCAGTCTCGTGGTGGTCCTCAAAATTACCGGAGTATCGTATTTTTCACTTATCTCATAGGCCAGCTTCGCAAATTCCTTGGCCTCTCCGGAATCCGAAGGCTCGATGACCGGTATGTGGGCCGCCCTGCCTATAAGCCGGGTATCCTGCTCATTTTGCGAGGAATAAAGTCCCGGATCGTCGGCCACGGTCAGAACCATGCCCCCGTTGACTCCGGCATAGGCAAAGGTGTAGATCGGGTCAGCAGCCACATTCAGACCTACGTGCTTCATGCAGGCGAAAGACCGGACCCCGGCTATCGAAGCGCCTATCGCCACCTCGCAGGCCACCTTCTCATTCGGCGACCACTCTGCATAAACGTCGTCATATTTTACCAGCGCCTCACTTATCTCCGTGCTCGGCGTTCCGGGATAGGCCGCCGAAACCTTGACCCCGGCTTCCCAGAGCCCTCTCGCGATCGCCTCGTTTCCTAACATCAATTCCTTCTCAGCCATTTATTTCTCCTCCTTTATTGAAAGGTTCTTATCCCACTAAAATCTGACCTGCAGCCCTCGTAAGCTGCTCCGCTCCCTTATACGAAGCTGCTTTCCCAGACCTCCACTCCGCTGTTCTGAAAGATCGCTAAGATCCTGTCTCTCAACATATCCCTGGTTATTCCCTTTTTAAGGATGACCATTATAAAACCGCCGCCGCCGGCTCCCGCGATAAATCTCGCATCGATGAGATCCTGACAGGAAATAAATATCTGGTCTATGCAGCTGTTGGTCGAACCCGCGTCCAGCTTGCGCGAAAGCTCCCAATGCCTGTCCAAAAGCCCGGCAAAGGCATCGATATCTCCCCGCTCCAGATAGAAGCGCATGAGCGCCGCCGTGGGCTTCATCTCCCGAAGCGCGTCCACCGCCTCGGTCCTGCCTCCGATATATCTGCCTATGACATCGCGCAGGAGGTTTCTCGCAAGCCTCCTCTGGCCGGTATAGATAAGGGCAAAGCGCTCGTTTAATTCCTGCATTGCCTCTTCGCTGATATTCAGCTTCTCCACGGTGAGCGTCTGATTGAAGCCCGGCCTGGAGCTTATAAACTTTATCCCCGCAGTCAAGCCCCCGACCTGATCCTGCCAGCCGCCTCCGGTACTCATAAGCTGCTCCATGCAAAGCACTATCCCGTAGATCTCGTTGTCGGTCTTTCCGATACCTAGGAATTCAAATATGCCCTTGACACAGGCTGCCGCAAGTATGGAGCTGGTTCCAAGCCCCGAGCCCTTGGGGACTCCGACTACCTGTGTGGACAGGTATATTCCTCCCCCCAGCTCCTTTAGCAGCTCTTCCAGGCTCCCTCCGCTTAAGGGTATGACTCCGCAGGCTATGAGCGCCGCCTTATGCAGGGCAAACTGGTCGTAGGGATTGTTGCATTTTTGTATCTCGGCGATGTCCGTAACGACACCCTTGACCCCCACGTCCTGGCTCTCAAATTCTATCCTGTATTCCTTTATTTTCCTGACGGTTATCTGTACCGGCAGTATCCCGTTCAGGCTTATCGCCGCATTCAGCACGACTCCGCCGTTTTCATTACAGTAAGGCGGGGTATCCGTCCAGCCGCCTCCCCAGTTTACCCTGACCGGAAGGGCTATGTTTACCTCATCTTTGGCAATACGAAGGCTCTTCCTCTCGGGCAGGAGCTTCAGCGCATTCTCGTACACCGCATCCCTTATCGCCGAAAAGCATAAGGACTCGGGGTATTCATAGTTCCGCCCGTTAAAGACAGCCATATGCTTCTTCATATATCTGGAGAGCGCATAGTATATCCTGATCTTAAGCGAAAAGTCCGCATTGTCGGCATCGTCCATCAAAATTCCGTATATTTCCGGGTTTATGCCCTGGTTTCTGAAGGTTTCAAGGGCCTTCTCATAATAGTCCCCGTTTAGGAGGCTGTCGGTAAAGATGCGGCTTAAGACCCTGTTCTCCAGGTCGTCATTTATCTCGAGGGCCCTTACCACATCCGAGCGCAGGAAGCTTTCGGAAAGGGAAAGCCTCTCCCTCTTCACAAGCTCCCGTCCCTTCCCGGCAGAGGGCTCCGTCATCATATCGTAGACCTTAAGGGCCTCATGGACCGCCTCGTCCTTTTTGTCAGCCATCGGGTAGAGCCTGGCGTTCCACAGGTCGTGGGGCTGGCCCTCATCCCATATCTCATGCTCAGCTATCGAATTTCTATCCAGAAATTCCTTAAGGCTCCGCCCGAAGAGCTCCGCCCCGTCTTCCAGTACGGACTTGGGATTATCGCCTATGCCGTAAATACGCACCACGAATTTATCCTCATCCACCGGGAGGCAGTGCAGCACTACGTTTTCCGGCACATGGACATTTCGCAGCTTCAGGGCGGAAACTATACTTCCCTCCCCCACAGTGGTCTCGTCCAGGATATAAGAGTTTTCGAGATAGACCCTGTCTCCCAGCGCTGCCCGCCTGCCGACATATGAGCAATAGGCCGCGGCCCTGGGATTTGGCAGCGCCGTAGACAAAACAGCGCTCTTCCAGTCCAGGAATTCCAGGTCGTCCGCAATGGAATTCATGAGCTCCGAAAGCTCCCTCGTCGTCCCGAAATGGATAAATCTCGCGGGCGACAGGCAGATAAGCTTCATGGAAAAGTCATGCAGGACCTCCCAGATGCCCTTCCTGCACTCGTGCAGCTCCTCTGTAAAGGTTCCCTCCGGCTGCTCCTTATAAAAGTTCTCCAGCGTCGAGTCCGAGGCCAGGGGATAGAGAAAGTCCCCGTAAAAGCTTATGCGCGCCCTGTTGTTTACGTATTTTCCAAATTTCTTTTCATCGGGTCTGCCCCCCTCAGATATGAGTGAGTAGAGTGCGTCGAGGATATCGGTATTAAAAAGTATCGCCCCGGTATCCAGATCCACCATTCCGTGCTCGTTTACCGCCCCTGCGCTCTTAAGTCTCTCAACTGAAAGCTTGTGCAGGAAATTTTTGACATATCCCCTGCCATCGTCCAAAAATACACCGTGCTCCCGGCCAACCTCAGCCATCTCCTTGAAGGAAATAGCCACGGCCCCGTTTCCGGCTATATCCATCTGCAGAGGGTTGAACAGGAGCAGCACATCTCCGGAGAGTATGAGCATCCCGTCCTTTATCCTCGAGGGCATGGCCGAAAGGGCAATAATTAGCTCGTCAAAAAGAGTAGAGCCCCTGCCGTCAGGAAGCTCTCTCGGAACGGGTGAAAAAAGCTTGCCCACAGCCGAATACTGCGGTACGCGCTTGGAATCTCCGCCCGAATGTATTATCAGAACTCTTAAATTTTCGAATATATTCTGAAATCTGCCCTTTTTATTCTCGCACTCCGCCACATACCTGAGTACGTTAAAGGTGGCTCCGCCGGAGCCGACACGCTCGCCCTCCGGGTCCGGAAGCACGGCATAGTGGGTCTCCTTCGGAAGCTTGCCGGCCTTAAGCCTGTGATCAAGCTGTATCTCAAAGGCCTTCGCCTGACGGGTGTTTGAGGCCGTGAGGACTATATAGTCCCATTTTATAAAGCTTCTTTCGTGGAGCGAGCGCTCATAGTCCGACCAGGAATCGATATAGGACTGTTTCAGGAATAAATTTTTAAGCTTGTTATATCTGTTCTCGTTTGATGAACCGGGCTTATCCATGAATAAACTCATCTCCGCCTTTACATTTTTATCAGTTCATAGTCGCGGCTGCCTAAGCCGATCTTCTCGCCGTGCACGAGGCAGGCCTCCCAGTTGACATTGGGGTTGCTGTTATAAAATACGTCGCCCCTGTCCTTCCAGCCCTCAGAATATATATTGTCCCCGAGCTGCGAATTGCGTACAGGCGTGGCCTTCTGACAGAGATCCGCAGCAGCCATGTCTATGGCTACGGGATCGAAGGAGGCGAGCATTCCGATATTCGGCAAAATCGGCGCGTCGTTCTCGCCGTGACAGTCGCAGTTAGGCGATACGTCCATTATAAGGCTGATATGAAAGCCGGGATGGCCGTTTAAGATAGCCGCAGTGTACTCCGCCATCCTTGCCCCGAGAGACTCCAGCGCCGTATCCTGTTCGCTGTCGATGGCGTCAAAGGCACAGGCACCTATGCAGCGTCCGCAGCCCTTACACTTATCCTGGTCTATGACGGCCTTGCCGTTCTCATAGCTAATGGCGTCAGAGCCGCATTCCCTCGCGCAGCGGTGACACCCTCTGCAAAGCTCGGAGTCTACCACGGGCTTGCCGTCGCAGTGCTGCTGCATCTTTCCGGCACGGCTTCCGCCGCCCATTCCCATATTCTTTATCGCTCCGCCGAAGCCCGTCATCTCGTGCCCCTTAAAGTGTGTCAGGGAGATAACTATGTCGGCATCCACCAGAGCGCGGCCTATATAGGCCTCCTTGCAGTATTCGCCGCCCGGTACCGGCACTGCCTCGTCATCGGTGCCGCGGAGTCCATCGGCTATGATTATCTGGCAGCCCGTTGTAGTCGGATTAAAGCCGTTTATATTCGCACAGTCCAGATGCTCAAGGGCATGCTTCCTGCTGCCCGGATACAGGGTGTTGCAGTCCGTAAGGAAGGGCAGGCCGCCTTTTTCCTTGACAAGCTCGGCCACAGCCCTTGCATAGTTGGGGCGCAGGTACGAAAGATTTCCGAGCTCTCCGAAATGCATCTTTATCGCTACGAACTTGCCTTCCATATCTATATCGTTGATACCGGCCTTGCGGCAGAGCTTTTTAAGCTTCTCCGTAAGCGGTACGTCGAGATTCGTACGAAAATCCGTAAAATACACCTTAGATTTCTCAGCCATGATAGATTCCTCCTTTTTCCAATGATCAAATATTTCTATTTATACTAATCCGCTCCCCGTCGACAATTTACAGTGATGCGAAGCACCATAAAACCGCGCAGGGAGCGGACGATTACAATATATAGTAAACGACAAAGTTCTCTTTACTTTGTCGTTTACTGCGCCGGATTTTGGACGCGTAAGCGTCATGTTTCCTTGCAAAATCCGTGCGCATCCGCCGGAGGCTTATAGTGAACGACAAGTTTTTAACGTCGTTCACTATATTATTTCGCGTCTTTAATTGAGAACGAGATACGTCCCATCTTGTCCTTGCCGAGGCACTTAACCCTTACATGGTCTCCCAGGGTCAGCACATCCTCAACATGGTCTATGCGGCGGTTCGCGATCTTGGAGATGTGAACCATGCCCTCCTTGCCGGGAGCAAACTCGATAAAGGCGCCGAAGTCCTTGATGGAAACCACGTTGCCCTCGTAGAACTCACCCTCCTCGAAATCGGATACGATCATGTTTATCATATCCATGGCCTTCTTCATGGCCTCGTCCTCTGTACCGCATACGGAAACAGCACCGTCGTCGTTGATATCGATCTTAACACCTGTGCGGGCAATGATCTCATTGATGGTCTTGCCGCGCTGGCCCACAACATCGCCGATCTTCTCGGGATCGATCCTGGTCTGGATGATCTTGGGCGCATACTCGCCGACGCTCTCACGCGGCTTTGCAATGGCGGGCGTCATGACCTCGTTCATGATATATTCCCTGGCCTCGTGACACTGGCGGATAGCCTGCTCCACAATGGGTCTGGTGAGGCCGTGGATCTTTATATCCATCTGGATAGCGGTAATGCCGTCGTGCGTACCCGCAACCTTGAAGTCCATATCTCCGAAGAAGTCCTCAAGCCCCTGAATATCTGTGAGGACAATGTAATCGTCGTCGGTGTCTCCGGTAACAAGTCCGCAGGATATTCCCGCAACCTGTGACTTGATCGGCACTCCGGCCGCCATAAGGGCCATACAGGAGGCGCAGATCGAAGCCTGTGAGGTAGAGCCGTTGGACTCGAAGGTCTCGGAGACCGCACGTATCGAATAGGGGAACTCGTCTTCGCTGGGAAGCACGGGTATCATGGCCTTCTCAGCCAGAGCTCCGTGACCGATCTCACGTCTTCCCGGTCCCCTCGAGGGCTTTGTCTCTCCTACCGAATATGAAGGGAAGTTGTACTGGTGAATATATCTCTTCTCAGTAACGTTGACGTCGAGGCCGTCCACCTTCTGCTTCTCGGAAAGGGGAGCCAGGGTAACGACGTCGCAGATCTGGGTCTGTCCACGGGTGAACATGGCCGAGCCGTGTACACGGGGTATGATGTCGACCTCCGCCGCAAGGGGACGGATCTGCTTGATATCACGCCCGTCGGGACGCTTGTGATCCTTTAAGATCATCTTGCGGACGGTCTTCTTCTGATACTGGTAAACCGCCTCGCCGATAAGAGGAGCCCACTCCTCGTTGTCCACAAGGGCCTCCTCAACCTTCTGCTTCACCGCGTCCACAGCTGCCTCTCTGGCCTGCTTGTCGTCGTTGAATACGGCCTTCTCCATCTCCTCGGGAGGAACGATTTTCTTTATCTCCTCGAAGAGAGCCTCCGGTATAGCCGCGCTCACGTACTCGCTCTTGGGCTTTCCGACCTCAGCCTGTATCTTTTTAAAGAATTCGATAATCTCGAGGTTTATGTCGTGGCACTTGTAGATTGCCTCTATCATCTTCTCATCGCTTATCTCATTGGCTCCGGCCTCTATCATTATGACCTTCTGTCCCACGGAAGCCACTGTAAGCTGGAGGTCTCCCTCGTCCCAGTCCTTCTGTGAGGGATTTACTATGAATTCTCCGTCCTTTAAGCCCATCTGTGTCATCGCGCAGGGGCCGTCAAAGGGTATGTCCGAGATCGTGGTGGCAAGGGCGCAGCCCAGCATTCCGACGAGCTCCGGCCTGCATTCGGGATCTACCGCCATTACCAGCGCATCCAGAGTCACGTCGTTCCTGTAATCCTTCGGGAAGAGGGGTCTCATGGGACGGTCGATAACTCTTGCGGTAAGTATGGAATTCTCGGAAGCCTTGCCCTCTCTCTTGTTGAAGCCTCCGGGCATCTTGCCCACCGAATAAAACTTTTCTTCAAATTCCACTGAAAGCGGGAAGAAATCGATTCCCTCCCTGGGTTCCTTGGACGCCGTAGCCGTACATAATACGGTTGTGTCTCCGTAATGCATAAAAGCGGCTCCATTGGCCTGGGCCGCAACACGCCCTATGTCGATAGAGAGCGTCTTTCCTCCGAGTTCCATTGTGTACGTTTTGTAATCTGCCATTGCTTCTCCTTCTGCCACGGAATGTGGCGATGTTTATATATTTAATCTTTAAATTAGTACCGTTTTCATCCGGGGATTGAAGCGTAACCATAACATTTCTATTATACGCCAATAATACGCTAAAAAGCGGGATAAAAATTCTTATCCCGCTTTGATCTTTTTACTTTCTTATACCAAGTTTTTCGATAATAGCACGATATCTGTTGATGTCCTTTTTCTTAAGGTACTGCAGAAGGCCTCTTCTCTTACCTACCATCTTAAGAAGTCCTCTTCTTGAATGGTGATCCAGCTTATTGGCCTTAAGATGCTCTGTGAGCTCCTTTATCCTCTCGGTCAGGATGGCTACCTGCACCTCGGGTGAACCTGTGTCGCCCTCTTTACGTCCATAGGTCTTGATAAGCTCTGTTTTCTTCTCTGTTGTTATCATTTTTTCTCCTTTCAGTTGACCGGCGCCTCATATATTACCTCTCGCAATATCCGCCGTCATTTCCGCCTTTGACCAGGCAACCGTAAGGAGCTGTTCAAATCAAGATCCTTAGGAGTACGTGAAACCGGGTCAGGGCAATGTTACAATATTCAAATTCGGCGTGTCTGAACACGCGCTTTACAAATATACTACTTTAACCTTCCCGTGTCAAGCTATATTGCGAGCCGTCGATTTATAGGCGATTTATACGATCTCCTCATACTCACTTTTAAGCATGTCCATGACTTCCCTGTGCAGGGTAACGGATTTCTCCGCAGCGTTAGCGATCTCGAGCTCCTGCTCCGTCATACCCTCAGGCTTCACACTGTCCTTAAGCTTCCTGAATTCCTCCACAGCAGCGTCCATAGCCTTTGAGTCCTCGGCGAACTTGTTCGCTTCATATATCCCATAGCATAAACGGTCTACCTTAAAGCACACATCCGTGCAGACCTTGAGGAATTTCCTGGTATTCTCATCGCTCACATGCTTGTCGATATAGTCGTTATGTACCTTTTTTCTATTCTCCAGAGGTTCCCGGTCGTATTTTCGATACTGTATTCACCCGCGTTTAAAATACCTCCGGTAGTCGGAGTGGGCCCTGCTATGGTGAAACGGGTCTTCTTCCTGCCCATGGCCTTCTCGCTCTCGCCGTACCTGGTCTTGGAGCGGATATGGTCCATGGTCTTGCCGTTCCTCTTGCTGAAGTACTTATCTCCGTACTGCTTTCTCATCGTTTGTATAATAATTTAAGGCCAGCTGGTTTGCCATATCCACGCTGATATAGTCCATGCGGTCCTGGGACTCCGCATTGCGCTTTTCTATAAGTGTCTCGTACTCCTCCCTCATATGGTCCTGGAGTCTTAATTTATTCTGTGCATGGTCTGCCCTCTTGCCCTTTGTGAGCTTCCAGATGGTCTTGTTTCCGAAGGCCTCGTTATATTTCTGTTCTATCTTTGACTTGAGTAAATCCTTATCGATAAGGCTCCTTTTCTCAAGCTGCTGTCCAAAGATCTTTTCAGTAGAAAGATCGTCTGCCTTAAGTTTAAGGTTCCCGGAGACAAGGTCGTAGCCGAAGGCCTTCTCGTACTTGTCGTCGTTCATCCGCTGGCGCTCGTCCACTTCCCACAGGTCGTCGTTTATGTGCCTTTCTTCAAACTTTGATTTGGAAAACTGCCATTCACTCATTTTGTCTGCTCCTTATTTAAAAGCTTAAAAATATTTTGTATTCACGTTCCACAATACTATACGTCATAAAACCCCAAACGGGCAAAAAATAAATTAAAAATTATAAAAAGGGGCTGTAGCATTGCTACAGCCCCGTTAACCTTTAACTTTAATCCTTTATGATCCTTCTTACAGCGGCGGGCGTACGGTAATAAGCATTGTTTATCTTAATGCCCGACTTCGGATTGGAAGCGTTGATAACCTGTCCGTTGCCTATATAGATCGCCACATGGTTGATCCGTCCCGCCTTCGAATAGAAGAACAGATCTCCGGGCCTTGCCTGTGAAGCGCTGATCTTTGTGCCGCAGGTCGCCTGCTGGCGGCTCGTCCTGGGCAGCGAATAGCCGTACTTCCTGAATATCTGCATTACGTAGCCCGAGCAGTCGCAGCCCCTCGTAAGCGAGGTTCCGCCCCAGACGTAAGGATTTCCAAGGAACTGCTTGGAGTAATTTACAAGGCTTACCCTGACATCCGATACACCCTGGCCGTAGCGCAGCTCCTTCATGGTGACGGCCTTGTCGAGCTGCTCGGAGAGCTTGATAAACTCGGTGCTGACGTAGCCCTCGTCTTCATCGATCTGAATCTTGACCCAGTCCTCGCTGCCGTCTCCCTCTATTACCTCGAGTTCTTCTCCGAGGGGCACCATCGTAAGCACTATGGAATCCGTCGAGGCCTTTTCCCTGACAAAAAGGGTCGTGGTCGTGACCTCCGCCATTAGCCGGACATATTTTTCCGCAGCCTCCAGGGCAGCGGAGCCCATGATAAGGTATTCGCTCTTTACGTAGCCGTCGACCTTGCCGGACTTGATATGGGTCCAGTTTCCGCTGACCTCCAAAATCTCGCAGCCGGCATGCTTGGTCATCTTACCCTCGAGCTCAAAGTCCTCTCCGGGACCCTTGCGGACATTCAGATGGTTTTCGACCTCCGCTATACCCAGATTTGTATAGCCCGCTATGAGGCCGTCTCCGTCCATATCGAGAGCCATGGTATCTATGACGCCCAGAGCCTTTACCCCGTTCTTTTCGGCGTCCACTCCCGCGGAGAGCTCCAGCTCTTCAAGGAGCTTGTCCTCATTTTTGATATCCAAGGCCGCGGCGCCTATATCCGTATGGACTATCTTGTCGGAATCTTCCGTGGAGCCTTCTGCCGCGTCCCCTCTGGATACGCTGTTCGAAACTACAGAACCGGCAGCTGAGTTCGTGCCGGAATTGAAGTTTTTTAAGCTCCCGTTTACGAAACCGAGCCCCTTAAGGGCAGCCTCTGCCCCCGCAACTATTTCAAAGACATTTGCGGCCATGACAGGCTGCGCCGAACCGAGGGTCAGGGCAAGAATCAGTATGATCGCGATAAAGCTCTTTTTTCTCTTACTCTTTCTCACCTGTTTACCGCCTGCTTCAAGGTAGTGTCCTCGAGCTCGCTGTCCCTTATGGCAAAGGCAATATTCGTGGCATGGTCCGCCACTCTCTCAAGACCCGAGATTATATCCGAGAAGATCATTCCCGCCTCGGGCGTACATTCATTGTTCTGGAGCCTTTGAATGTGATTGTCCTGAATCTCGCGCTCCTTTAAGTCGATCCTATCCTCGAGCTCCTCCACATCCTTCATATGCTCGTCAGAATCGTTGGAGAATATCTCTATGGCGTACTGGACAATGAGATTGACCATATCCAGCAGCTCTCCCATCTCGCGCTGGGCCTTAGGGGAGAAATTCGCCCCCCTCTCTATCCTGACCTTGGCCGCGTCCGCCACGTTCTCCGCGTGATCGCCTATCCTCTCGATATCGTTGGCCACGTGGAAAAGGGCACCTATCTGCCGAAGGTCGTCCACCGGCAGGTTGGTCTGGTTTATCTTGACCAGGTAATTGGTTATCGAATGATTGAGGAAATTGATATTCTTTTCGACCTCGTAGACCTCGTTTATATCGTCCTCATCCAGGGTTATGAGTGCGTTCATGGCGCGGTTGATATTCTCGCTCGCAAGAGAGGCCATACGGTTCAGCTCCTTAATAGCATCCACGACGGCCGTAGCCGGG
>JAFTEI010000049.1 GCA_017453965.1 Lachnospiraceae bacterium | reverse complement strand
TAGGCATTCTTGATCTCCTCGTTATAATATTTGACAGGAGTTGGCATATCGCCAGTTATTATTTCCGAAGCATCGTGATAAAGGCCAATAACTGCGGCTCTTTCGGCATTCAGGTTCTTTCCGTAACGCACGTTTCCGATAACACACAAGGCATGCGCTATCATTGCGACCTCCATGGAGTGCTCGCTTAAAGCCTCTCCCCGGGAGTTTCGCATAAGATTCCAGCGCTTTATATACTTCATTCTCGATATGGCAGCGAAGAAATTATGAGTAAAGGTAAGTCTCATCTGGTACCAGGTCGCCCCACCGTGGACTGACGGAGATACACCCTCATTGACAAAGCCGAACCGCTCATAAAACTTAAGGAGCTCATCCTTACAGGTAAGGACTATTCCCTTTCGTCCCACTGCCCTGGTATCCTCTATTACCTTCTCCATTACCCTGCTTGCCAGATACGAATGCCTGTATTCCGGCAGGGTATCGACTCCAAAGATCATGAGCCACTGCCCATCCTTTACATAACTATCGTTACCATGGTACATCTCGTCCCTGAGGTCCCTGTCATTGGTGGGCATTCCGTTTATAAAACTCACTATCCTTACATCGCGGCACATGAGCCAGAAGCAGTCGGGATAGGCCTTAAGCCTCATTTCAAAGCTTTCCCTGCCGGCAGCCTCAGCCTCCGGGAAGCACCTGGCTTCAACCTCTGTTATCTCCTCAGCGTCCTCAATAACTGCGTTTCTAATAGTAAATGAATCGTTCATCTCTTCTCTTCCTTTATCAATACCATTCTCGGAAATGCGGGGCACTTTCCTATTAAATAAAAACCGCCAAACTTATCATGTATAAATACGTTCCACCTGTCAAGTCTGTCGGGAAAAAGATAAGGTTTTTGTAGTATAATTAATATCGGAACATGTTTTTTCACGTATTAAAGGAGATACACCATGAGTAAACTAGCCATAATCTTCCCCGGAATAGGATATACCCCGGATAAGCCCCTGCTTATTTATTCTGCAAAGCTTGCCTCAAATGCAGGGTATCAGGTCACCAAAATACACTTTACCGATCCTCCCGAGGTCGTACCTGGGAATCGCGCCTCCATGCTTGCGGCCTTCGAACATGCCGCCAAACAGACCGAGGAAGCTCTGGAGGGTATTAAATTCGATTCCTACGAAGACGTAATCTTTATCTCCAAGAGCATAGGTACCATTGCAGCTGCGGCGTATGTAAAAAAGCACGCGCTTAAAGTAAGGCATATCTATTTTACGCCCCTGGCCCAGACCTTTTCATTTGTTGAGAGCGGAAACGGCATAGTCTTTCACGGGACTAATGATCCCTGGGCGGAGCACGAAGGCATCATGGAGGCCATAAAACAAACGGCTCTCCAGTCCAGAATCTACAAGGGCGCCGATCACTCCCTGGAAACCGGGGATGTACATAAGGATATAGAGCTTTTAGGCAGGATAATGGTCGAGGTGGATGACTATATAAGGAGCAGGAGCGTCTACTCCATGGATGTGCTGAATATGGACGGCTCCATCACGAGCCTGTCCGATTACAGGGGCAAGGTACTTCTTATAATGAATACTGCCACCGGCTGCGGCTTTACTCCGCAGTACAGTGGCATTGAAGATATTTACCTCAAGTACCGCAAGGAGGGCTTTGAGGTTCTGGATTTCCCCTGCAACCAGTTCGCAAACCAGGCCAGCGGAAGCAACGCCGAGATTCATTCCTTCTGCACCTCCAGATACAATATCTCCTTTTCACAGTTCGCCAAGATAGAGGTAAATGGTTCGAACGCCTCCGAGCTCTTTACCTATCTTAAAAACAAGCAGGGCTTCCATGGTCTTAAGTCCGATACGAAGGATGCAAAATATCTTGAAAAATTAATCCGTGAGGCTGACCCCGATTTTGAGCACAATAATAATATCAAGTGGAATTTTACAAAATTTCTGGTAAACCGGCAGGGGGATGTTGTCAGGCGTTTTGAGCCAACCGAGGATCTGAGCCTCGTTGAAAATGCTGTGAAAGAATTATTGTAGTAACAATTCAAAGCCTCTGGGTTCTGATACGTTACTCCCGTAATTATCACCTGTTCTTTAGTTTACATAAATTTAGCGGTTCCGGGCGTCGGAGCCGCTTAAATTTTGTAAAACACCTGTTGAGCCTTCAAATCCCCTTTTTCTCACATTATTTCAAAAACGTCAGTTTGCAGCCTCTCCTTCATACCTGCCTTCATTTAATGAATCAGCTTGTTATTTAAGTGATAAATTTCGCGAAAGTATCCTTCATTTCAAATTATTCGCCGTCGATGATAAAATTTCATATACCCTGTTACAAACCTATGTTACTACTAGTTTACATAATTTAAAATCACAGGCTGTTTTAATTCCTCACCCTTCTCTGGTGAAATCAGTGTGTGTCCACTGTGCTGACTCATTTATCGTTGGTCCGAATCCCAGTCCGTATTTTGTGATCCGATACCGGAAATTTTTCGGTTACAGCTCCTGACCGGAAAGAAAAAACTCCCCTTTACTGCCCTCCAGGATAACAAATGTTAGTATCAAACGTTGTTTTTCCGTACCAGGCCGCAGATACACACCGCCTGACACGCCCTCTAAAAACAAAACTTTGCATCATGTATTTTGTATACAGTATATCTGATATTAATACGGAATATCATTTATTTAACATATTATCTATTATTTTTATGTAATATCTAATTTAATTTGAGCATAAATAGATATAACCCCTATTTAAGCTCATAATTATTTATATTTATTGTTGACATAACTTCATATTTCGTGACAAAAACCCATTACTCTACATAAAATACTTATGTAAAACTACGGGGGCTGACGCAATAGCAGATATTCAAATATTAAGCCTGACACACTTAGTGAACCGGAGTCGCCGGGCGCGGTGCACGATGTCCGGTGGACATCGGCTTTGCACCGACCGTAGCGAAGCGAAGATGAGTGCGCCGAGCGAAGCGAGGTGTTAGGGACATGAGCGCCGTTTCAAGACGAACGGTGAACTTAGTGTGGTCAGAGCTATTTGAATATCTGCTATTGCGTCAGCCCCTTGCTATATCATTTTTCAAAACAACTCGTAAAGATATACAAATAAAGGCATTGTGATAATGCACCCGATAAGGGTAAGAATATTTATAGAACTGGCATACTGTGCATCCTTATGATACACCTGTGAAAACTGCACTATTGTCGAGGCCGAGGGCGCTATAGCCGCAAGAAACGGCACCAGCAGAACCCTGTCCAGATCCACCGTCGCAGCAGACCCGGCCAGATACCCTACTCCCTTCAATATGAACAGCGCCACAAAGGCCGCCACTACCATTTTAAAGGCAAAGACCAGGAATATCCGTTTGCGTTTTAAAACCTCTTTGAGCTTCAGATTTGCAGCCAGCATACCGGAAACCAGCATAGAGACAGGCCCCAGCATATCGCCCACGGAGCCCGTTACCCCGTCCAGGATGGCCGGAAGCCGGAGGCCCGTTATCATCATGATTATCCCTACAAAGATAGATATAATGTTTACGTTTAAGAGTATCTTTTTAAGGTGAAACTTCTTTTCACCTGAAAAGGCATGAACGCAGTGCGTCCAGAAAAATACAGTCTGAAACGTCATATAGGCCGTGGAGTACAAGAGCCATTCTTCGCCTAAGACATAGGAAATGAGCGGGACGATGAGATTGCCGGCGTTCGGATAGACCACCGACATCTCCTCTACCACGTCCGCATGAAACACCTTCCTGAAGACCATCCCCACCAGTATTGCGGCCACGTGCAGCAGGGCAACCCCGATATATGCCACCTTAAAGCCGCTCAAGATCTCCGGGCTCAGGTCCACCTGGAAGATATTGAGTATCATGCACGGCACTATCACATACAGACAGATCTTGGACAGCACCATCGAATCCTCTGATTTCAAGAGCTTAAGCCTCACTGCGGCAAAGCCGAAGCCCATGATTATCAGCAGCTGCAGGATCTTTTGTGCAAGCAGTAAACTCAGCAAGGGAAGCTCCTCTTATTCGTCCTGGAGTCTTTCCACCATCTCCAGCATCGCCTTGGCCGAATTAAAATTCTTCGGTATGATCTCAGTGGCTGGTATGGATATGTCGTACTCATCATTCAGCGTAGATATGATCTGCAAAATATCGAAGGAATCCAGGATATGATCGTCTATGAGCGCCTCCTCGTTCTCAAAATCCACGTCCTCCTTAACCTCTTTTAACAGCTCTAAAAGTCTTTCCATCTTAAATCAATTCTCCTTTTTTATAATATATATTGTTCGTTCACCCGTCGAACCTTCCCGTATTAAACTCCGACGTATGCAGGGCTTCCCGCACCATACGTGTATTGCCTTTTTCGTACAGGAGTATCGCGGGCATATTGCGGCTCAAGAACATATATAGGCCCTCCGTAACAGAATACGCCCCTATGTTACAAAAGACAAGCAGGTCTCCCTCTGAAAGACCGTTAAACTCAATCTCCCTGACCGGAATATCCGCAGTCGTGCACAGACTTCCGGCTATGGCATACTTCATCCTCTCCCCCGCGATGGCTGTCCCGGTGGCTGTCTCCCCGTCGGCAGTCTTCCCTCCCGGAAAATGCTTTATCACGGGAACCTTCATACCCATTATCTGGCCGTAATAATTTATGTGGTTTATGCCTCCGTCGATAAGGCAGTAATTTATCCCGTTGGCGGACTTTATATCCATTACCCGGCTTAGATAATAGCCGCATTCGGAGGCAAAGAACCGGCCCATCTCTATGGTGAGCTCCGTCTTTTTGGCGATCTCCTTTAATGCGGGCGCCAGCTCCTTTAAGGGCGCTAATGTGTCCTCAAAGCTGTCTCCCTCAAAATAGGGAAAAGGCAGGCCCGGCCCGTATTCAAGTTTACATAACTTCCTCGCCGTGCCATCAAAAGCCGCTCCGCCAAAATCCACACCGTCAAAAGCCTCTCCGCCGCCACTCTCAGCATCTCCATAAGCTTCAGCCAGGATTCCGGCGACCCTTCCCATAAACTCCTCCAGCATAGCCAGCTCCTTTTGCTGCTGCTTTAGCTTCCCTCTTCCGGTGCCGACGAAATAATGAATTCCTTCTATTATAATACCCTTCAGATTTCCAATATCCTCAAGTATGGATTGTATATCCTCTTCGGACATACCGAACTGGCTCCCCCCATTTAGTCTTAAGAGAACTCTGTAGCGCACTCCATCCCGGAGCCCCTGCTCATTTATGAGCCTTACATGCTTTTTCGACTCAGCTGTAAAGGTACCTACCCTGTATTGCGCTGCCTCCAAAACATTTTCTTCGGTCTTCACGACACCCGAATAGATGATCTTCTCCGGCGGCACATTAAGCTTTTTACAGACCTCCAGCTCCCCCGGGGAACAGACCTCCAGCTTGTCAACGAGTCCAAGCATGGCCGGTATCAAAAAGGGATTTGCCTTTATCGAGTAGCAAAGCCCCACCGTATCCCCCACGATATCCCTGACCGAGCGCATCCTTTCCGAAAGCGCGTCTATATCAAAGACATAGGCAGGCGTATCAAATTTCTCAGCTATGGCTTTAAGTCCTGTGTCAGTCATTTTTTGTACTCCTTCAATCTCCCTCTGTCTATCTTTCCGTTTTTATTGAGGGGCATCTCCTCCAGCTGATTGACGGTATTCGGCATCATATACGGCGGCAGGGCAGAGCGCAGCTCCTTCATAAGCTCCTTCTTATCGGCCTGACCCGTATAGAACATGATGAGCTTATGCTTCTCTTCGTCATATAAAACGGCCGTCCTCTCTATCCCGTCCATGGCCGTGACCACTGCCTCTATCTCCCCGAGCTCTATCCTCTGTCCCAGGTGCTTGATCTGGTGATCCTTCCTCGAAACATAGACCAGCTGCCCATCGGCATCGTATCTGCCGAGGTCCCCGGTCCGGTAAACCAGCTCTATATACTTGTCCTGCAGCGGATTTTGCACAAAGGCCGCCGAGGTCCTCTCCTTATCGTTGTAATAGCCCTGGACCACCGAGGTTCCCGAAACGATTATCTCTCCGACACTGTCGGTATCCGCAGTCTCAATGAGCTCGTCCTCCTCGTTTAAAAGGAAGACCTTCTCATTCGGAAAAGGCACTCCTATGGGAATGACCTCCTTGTCCTCAAAATCCCTGTCCAGAACATAATAAGTACAGTTGCAGGTGATCTCAGTAGGTCCGTACAAGTTTACATAAGTCGCGTCGGGCAGATATTTTTGCCAGACCTTAAGATGCTTTACCGGGAGCACCTCTCCGCTGAAAAGCACCTTGTTTATCCTCTCCGGCACCCTGTAGCCGAAGCCGTTCATGATGGAGACAAAACACATTGCGCTCACCGCCCAGATACAGGTCGTGACCTCCTTGTCCGCAAGATAATCCATCAGCGCCGTGGGATTGCTGAAATAATCCCGGGGAATTATCTGCACCTTCGCGCCCCTGTACAATCCGGAATATATGTCCTTGACCGATACATCGAAATCAAAGGGCGCCTGATTTCCCAGAATGTCGTCGGGTCCGATATTAAAAAGCTCCGTAAAATATTCTATAAATTCTATGACCGAGCGATGTGCAACGGTGACCCCCTTGGGCGTGCCGGTGCTGCC
>JAFTEI010000048.1 GCA_017453965.1 Lachnospiraceae bacterium | reverse complement strand
TCTTTAACTTTACCGGAGCAAGGGTCAGGTTCTCCATAACCGTAAGGTTATTGAAAAGATTAAAGGACTGGAATACCATTCCCATCTTTTGTCTGATCTTATTTATATTGGTGGAAGGGTCATTTATCTTTACGCCGTCGAGGAATATCTCTCCCTTTGTAGGTATTTCCAGGAGATTCAGACACCGGAGCATCGTGCTCTTTCCGGATCCCGAAGGCCCCACCACTACGATCTTTTCACCCTGTTCGATATTTAAGTTTATATCCTTCAATATCTCACTTCTGGTGCCGTCATTATTCTCAAATTCCTTATAAAGATGCTTAACGGTTATCACTTTTTCTCATCCTCCTTTCCAGCTCTGAAAGGAGCAGGGTGAGGATCTTGATAACTGTAAAGTAGATCACCGCTGCACCGATTAGAGGCATGAATGCCTCATATGTCCTTGACTGTATGAGATTTGCCACACGGGTAAGGTCATTTAAGCTGACATATCCCACTATGGCTGTTTCCTTCAGGAGTGTTATAAATTCATTCCCAATGGGAGGGATCACGTTTTTTATGGCTTGCGGAAGGATGATGTATCTCATGGTCATGGCCTTTGTAAGACCGAGAGACCTGCCTGCCTCCATCTGTCCTACGGGTACAGCCAGAATACCGCCCCGCACTATTTCGGATACATAGGCTCCGGAATTCAGGCCGAATGAAATAGAAGCCACGAGAACCCCGTTATCGCTGCTCTTCATGACTATGAACCACATGATAAGGAGCTGCAGAACAGACGGTGTTCCCCTTATCACATCCACATAAACAGTGGCGATAAATGACCATACCGTGGGTTTTCCTTCCCTGTCGGTAGACAGCTTCATAAGCGCAAGGAGCGTTCCGAGCGCAAGACCTATGATAGCAGCAAATATCGCTATTTCAATTGTTATCCCTAATCCCTAAAAATACAGCTGCCAACGGTCCTCCGTTATAAAGGCAGCTGTGAATTTCTCTCCGATTGACATATTATCTCCGGACTTTTAATTATTGTTCGTATCTATTCAGAACCCTTCGGATTCTGAATAGATACTGCGCATTCGGCTAATTAAATCGTGCTTCGCACGATGAGCCGAATGCCATAATGCCTTGGTTTTCATACGTCACTTGCGGTTCCGCAAGTGACTGTTCTGAATAGTTACCCTTCAGTTTCTTTACATATGACCCAAATAGTAAAAGCCTAGTGCTTCATCAAGGTGTACATTTACTATGCTTCCGATGAGGGATGGGTCTCCCTTAAAATGCACAACAGTGTTCTGCGGTATCCTCCCGGTCAGCATCGTGTCATCTTTTTCATTCCTGCTCTCCACCAGAACCGGCATGGTACGGCCCACAAATCTCAGGACCTGTTTTCTCGCTGTATCCTGTACGGTTTTAAGCACCAGGTCAAATCCCTTGTGTATCGCTTCTTCGGTCATGCTGAAGGGCATCGAAGCCGCCGGAGTTCCGGTCCTCTTTGAGTAGACGAAGGTGAAGGCCCCGTCAAATTCCGCTTTTTTAATGATATCAACAGTATCTTCGATATCTTTTTCCGTCTCTCCCGGAAATCCCACGATTATATCGGTTGTAATGGCTATATCGGGGATC
>JAFTEI010000047.1 GCA_017453965.1 Lachnospiraceae bacterium | reverse complement strand
GGTTCTCCCGGAACAGGGCTTTCCGAGAGCTCTTTCGAGGTAGATACTTCTTCACCCTCGCATTCCTCCGGGAGGAAAGAGGGAAAGCAGATCAATATGGCAGTGATCATCGCGGCTGCCGTAATACTTGCAGTGGTGGCTGGAGTCATCGTATCCTTACGCTTCGGTATAAAGCCGGATAAGGACAAAGGGGCCGCAGCGGAGGCGAAGGCCGAAGCGACGGAGCAGACTAATGACACACTGGTAGAGACTGAGGATATCGGTGTGATCTCTACAAAAGAGGAACCCTCGCCAGCAATGCAGTCCGGAAATGATCATACAGCGGAGACTGAGGAAAGCCCAGAGGAGAGCAGTGAAAAAACTGAGGCTTCTACAGCGCCCGCGGCGTCTGAAGAATCCCCGCTCTCCGATGAGTCAGGAGAAACAACGACTGCCTCCGTGGAGCCTGCTTCGACACCGGCCCTTGAGGACTTCGCCTGGGTGGACAATGGCCTTCCAGAGGATGTGACGGGCTATGAGGATATTAACAAGACGGAGGGCCGCTGGAAATGCATGCTCCATGCCATAACATCTACAAACGGCAGGGGACGGATTCTGCTGTCCGAAGCGGACGTTCAGCATAATGACGGCAAGGTGACGCTCTATCTCGAGGTCTATGACTGCTACGAATATCCCTTTGATAAGCCTGAGGAGAAGGAGCTCGTGGATATGGGCTCCGGGGCGGTCATGGAGCTACGCGGTGAGTGGGATAAGAGCTTTGGAAGTATAGAGGCCTCCAGTATACAGAGCAATCTGCGGGTCGATATAAACAGGTTCGTGGAAAATGAGACTGCGCAGTATGCCATGGGGGATACATATAATTCGGACGAATTTATCGGCTACATTTACATGATAAGACCCTAAGGGCGGTCGCAAATTCACAACCTACGCTTTATGAAAGAAAGGGGTTAAGTCATGGCTCAGAGCTTAAAAAGAATACTCGCGCTTTTTATCGCAGTACTGTTATCAGTTTTTCAGCTTGTTCTTGTCTCCGGCCTTTTTCTGATTCCTGTCAGGGCGGAGGAAGGGAGAGGCTACTGGAAGCTGAAGGAAACAAATGTCACCAAGGGACAGGCTGGATGACAATGTGGCGGTCCTTGACGAAAGCCTGAATAAGCTGGAGAGCACAGTTAATATAGAGTACATCAGCCAATGATGAGGCTTTGCAGTGACTCCTTAAGGCTCTTTCTGTCGGTCTTGCATTTATCCATTAGTGCCCCGGCGTAGTTTTTAAAGGCGCGGCACATGGACGGCTCTTCAAAGGAGAATGCCAGCCCCGGTCTGATGGCCGGGGTTATTCTCGTGAGATCGTCCGAGATCAGAAGGTCGATATTTTGAAACGGCGGCTCCGGCATGGGATAAAATCTGTAGTTGATGTATTTGTCCAGCAGGTCGGTGATGCACCTTATATGCATGGAATACTGCTCCGGAGAATAGGTAAATTCAAGGGCTCCGGTCAGGGCTTGGGAGGTGGATACAGCTCCGGCATGGAGGGACTCCTTCGTCGCCAGGGGAATGCATTCGCAGACGAGGTTTCTTTCAAGCTTACCAAGAAGAGCGCCGTGGGCTTTTTCCCAAATTTTCAAAAGCTCCGGGCTGTCAAAGCTTTTCGCGAGCTCCCGGGACATGGTGGCGATGGAAAGACTGTTCTGGACAATTATGACATCGGAGACCTCCGGATATGCCGCCGCGGGAAGGGGCTTAATAAGGGGTGCTGAGGAGCTCAGAAGAGCAGTGTATTCAACCTTGCAGATATTAAGCGTCCGCTCTTCCGTGTAATAGTGATAGACTCTGTCGGCCGGAGAGGAGGACACGCCAAAGGCCCGGATGCAGGAGCGCTCCGGTATCAGGAAAAAGGTATGCGAAAATCTGCTGTTCCGGATATTTTTGCAGAAGAAGGCCTCTATTTGGCCGGACATATACAGGGGAAGCCAGCTTTTGATGGCGTCGTTCATTTTCTGAAGGTCCCTGTCCACGTTGTGGATTATATGTATCTGGGTGCCGTTTCTTACGCAGGAGAGCATAAGCGCGGCCCATTTTACCGTGAAAGCCGGATCCTTCGTAAGCCAGCTTTGATCCTCGTCGGAATATAGATACATATGCGCAGTTTTCTCCCGGACAGCCTCGGACAGGAAGCGGAGCACGGCCGCACGGAGTCCCTCCATCCCATAGTACATGGCCTCAGCCGCGTTATCGGCCTCAAGGACAATATCCTCCACGGCAGGAAGGGACGAAGAGGCAAAGGAGGCGGGGGTAAAGGAATCGAAGATACCGAGCAGACTTTCAGCAGAGCTTATGCCATCGCCCTGACTTTCGCCCTGGTCATAGAGCCACAGGAAAAAATCCTCATCCTCCAGCTCCGATACAGGAATCCCCATGACCCCAGAGAGTTCATTTTCTTTGCCGCGTCTTAAGATATAGTCGTAGAGTATGCCGCTTATCTGGCCGGCGAGGGCAGGATTTGAAACCGGTGTGCGGACGCCATTTCTGTATCTGCTTATAAGCGAGGGGTCGGTATGGGTGAGCCTGCTGAGCCGCGCGTTGGAAAGTTCAGCCAGCGCCATTGAAGTGTTTAACCTTTCTCCGAAGGTCTGAGTCCGTTGACCGGGGCGTTTACTTTTCTTAGCGCCTGTTTCAACGCTGTCACGGTCATAGTCTTTCTTATAATCGGCATACAGCCAGGCGCTGATCCAGTCTTTTATCTCTGCGGCGCTGGCCTTATCGTCAGCTCCGATAAAGTCGCACAGCCTCTTAAGCTCATTTTTGTTGTCGAAGCATAGGTATATGCCTTCTATGAGCTTTAAAGAGGTGGTGCTGTCTGGCCCTGGAATGCGCCTGCCGTTTTTGATCCTGCTGATATTTGTCCTGTCAAAGCTCGCTTTAGCCGCTATATCCGCCAGCGTTGCGCCGGTCATCTCGAGGAGAGTGTTGATCCGTTCCGTAAACATATATTAGTTCCTTTTGTTTCTGAAATAAATGACGCTTGAAAGCAGTTTGTTCTTTATTAACTGTCTTTTGAATCTTGCTATCATAACTATGCGCGCGTGACAGTATATTTGTCAATGACAAAACATATGTCACAGACGTCAGACACGGCTTAGAGGGATATAATAAACTCAGATTTTTTATGCCTGCAGCGCGGGAGATGGAAAGGAGACTGCGATGGAAAAGATGGAAGGACAGAAGGTTACCGAAAATATTTATCTGTGCCCTGACGGGAAATACAGATGGGTCTATGAGCTTAATATGATAAACAGTCCGGTGATACTCTTTACGATATGGAAGATATTCGGACTAGTCCTGCTCGTGCTCCTGGCCTTTATGCTTATTGTCGAGATCGTTGACGGAAATGTCGTATCCTTTGTGACGGATACGCTGCTTAGTCCCGGGATTTTGATCATACCGGGGATAATGCTGGTGCTGTCCATCATAGGTTATGGCATTGTAGCAGCAGCTTACGGGTTTAAATATATTGTCCTGTTTGAAATGGACGAAAAGACTGTGGTACATAATCAAATGCCGAAGCAGTTTAAGAAGGCAGAGGGGCTGGCCTGGCTCGCTGCCATGCTCGGAGCCGTCGCCGGCAGTTATCCCGCCACGGGCGCCGGCATACTGGCGGGAAGCAAGAGCAGCTCCGTCTCCCGCTTTGAAAATGTGAGAACTGTCGTCCGCAGGAAGGGACAGAAGCTCATAGAGGTCAACGAACTCGTGGAAAAAAATCAGGTGTACGCAGAGGACGCAGACTACGAATTCGTATGGAACTACATTACCTCGAGATGCCCGAAAGCGAAGGTGAAGTAAAGGTGGCAGGGGCGCGAGAAGCCCTTTTTACATTTGCAGACCTGTGATAGAATAGTACAGCAGCTTGGAATCTATAATGATAAAGAAAATTGATTCGTAAATGCTGACCTTGAAACAGGGAAAGAGAATAGAAATGGGAAAGAAACTGTCTGCTTTACTTTTGATATGCGTAATGTTAGCAGTGTTTGTCTGCGGATGTACACCGAAAAGCGAAGGATCAAAGGAATATACTGGAATAATTTCCGCTATGGATAATGAGATCGCCATTTTGCTCAAGGAAGCCAAGATTGATCGCGTGGATACCATAGCAGGTGTGGAGTATCACGTTGGCCGTCTGAATGGACAGCCGGTCATTATCTCGCGCGCCGGTATCGGAAAGGTGCGCGCTGCATCCGGCATTACTGCCATGCTGACCAGGTATCCGATTTCAGAAGTTATATTTACGGGAATCGCCGGTGGGGTCGGAGATGAAACACAAGTGCTCGACGAGGTTATCGCCACCCGTCTTGTCGAGCACGATTACGGCATTCTCTCAAATGACGGATTTGAATGGCGTTCGGGCGATCCCGGTAACGGAGGCGAAGAGGGAATATATTACGAATGCGACCCGGAGCTTATAAAGTTCGCTTACGACGCTGCGGTTGAAGTCGTCGGGGAAGATCATGTCTTCAAGGGAACGATTGCTACAGGAGACCAGTTTGTTGCTAACAGTGAATATGTGGAGAAACTACGGAAAGATCATGACGCTTATGCCTGTGAAATGGAAGGGGCGGCGGTCGCTGTAGTCTGTATTGAATATGAAACTCCTTTTGTAGTGCTCCGTGCACTTTCAGACAAGGCGGATGGAAAAGCACGAGACAGCTATGAGAATTTAGGAGACATTGCGGCAGACAATTCAAGTCATATTGTCATTAAAATGTTGGAATACCTCAAAAAATGAAAATCAATGGATCTCGAAAGGAGTCTTTGAATGAATTACAAAGTACAACCAATAATGTATGGCGTAAATGACTACTTTAAAAGTACGATAAGATTTTCTGTTGAGTTTGTGGATGATATAGACAAAGAAGCCCTGCAATATGCCGCCGGGCAGGTTGGAAAGCGCTATCCCTACTTTAAGGTGAGGCTCCAAAGACAGGGCGAGGAATATGTTCTTACTGACAATGAAGCCCCTCTTGTTATCTCAGAAGAAAACGAAGCAGTCTGTCTTGGCTCACAGGAAAGCAATTATCATTTGCTGGCCTTTGCATACAGGGACAATGTAATATCTGTAGATGTCAGCCATAACATCTGCGATGGGAATGGCGTAGCTCCTCTGGTCAAGACTCTTGTATATTACTATATAGAAAAAAGGTATGGAGCGGAGGGTATTGATACCAGTACAATAAGACTTGTATCTGACACGATTCAGGAAGAAGAGTATCTGGATCCATTTCCGGAGGCACCTGTCGATACAGACACAACCCTGGAACTTAAGGAAAAAAAGCTCGATCCGCTGATGTTTTCCGATGACTATTTTGACCGTAAAGGATCGTATGCATACAATCTGAAGGTTTTGCAAAGTGAGCTCATGGCAAAGGCGAAAACAAGTGATGGCAGTCCCGTCTCAATCATCACCGTAATGATGTATAGGGCTTTAATGGAGCTTTTCCCTGATAATAAAAAGGATATAAAAGTGATTATTCCTCACGAATACAGGAAAGCTCTGGGAAAACCGTTATCACACGACAGCCTTGCAAGGATTATGACTGCTTCGTTATCACCAAAGTCAAGGGACCTTTCAATAGAAACTCTCAATACAATGGTGCGCGGTCAAATCATTCTGGGCTGCGATGAGCAGCTTGATGTTCAGGCCATCAATGGTCAGGTTCAGCTTAAGGCATATCTAAGCACTATGCCTCTTGAAGAAAAAAAGCAGACGGTTCAGGGAATCCTTGCAGGGGTTATGGGTTTGCATACATTTGGCGTCAGCTATACCGGAAATATTCCCTGGGGTGGAATGGAAAAGTATATTAAAGATGTTCATGTATATGCAGGTGAAAATAAGCGCTCAGGCTCCCTGGCTATAGAGGTTTTTACCTGCGGTGAGTATTTTAGCATCTGTCTGATGCAGCCCGGAAAGAACCCTGCAATAGTAAACCAGCTAATAAAGACCTTTAAGGACAATGAGATCGAATGTGAGATCACAAGCGAAGAGAGATTTAAACTGCCAGATATGATT
>JAFTEI010000046.1 GCA_017453965.1 Lachnospiraceae bacterium | reverse complement strand
TGCACCCCGTCTGCTGACCAGGTCATATTGAACCAGCGGACAATATTGTCATCCCTCTTTCGCGCCACCGCATAGTTTCCCATGGACAGCGCACAGGGAAAGACATGTCCTCCATTATAATCAGTATGTTCTCCGATAAGATTTACCCTGCCCGGAGCAAAATATCACCGGATATCTCCTTCTCCGCCAAATCTGGACTTGAATTCTTCCAAAAGCTTTTCGATCATGGAATACCCCCTTATACTCATACTTATACTTTTACTTCAATTTCCAAATGTCCCTGTTGTACTCTTCTATGGTCCGGTCCGATGAGAAGAAGCCTGCACGGACTATATTTATACCCATCTTCTTAGCCCAGCCCTTCCTGTTCTCATATTCCGAATATGCCATCTCCCTTGTCCCGCTGTAGGCCTGGAAATCGGGGAAGGTCATGAACCAGTCTTTTTTAAGCAGCTCGTCATACAGCCTCTTAAGCTGTTTTTCATTTCCCACCTTCACCATTTCGTCGCCTATAAGGAAATCCACTGCCTTCTTAAGTATCTCATCTTTATCATAATAATCCCTGGAGACATAGCTTGCGTTGGCATACTTCTTTATAACCTCAGGGCTTCTCATTCCGAAGATATATATATTTCCGTCGCCCACGCGCTCATGTATCTCTACATTCGCTCCGTCCTCCGTTCCGAGGGTCAGGGCTCCGTTGAGCATGTACTTCATATTTCCGGTTCCGCTGGCCTCCTTGGAGGCGAGAGATATCTGCTCGGAAATATCACAGGCCGGAATGAGCTTCTCGGCCAGAGTAACGTTATAGTTATCTATCATCAGGATCTGCAGGTAATCCTTGACGTCGGGATCGTTATTTACTATCTCCTGCAGACACAATATCGCGTGAATGATGTCCTTGGCGATGATATACGCTGGAGCCGCCTTGGAGGCAAACATTACCGTGACCTTTCTCTGCGGCTTCATGCCTGCTTTTATCTGCTGGTATCTCTTTATGCACCACAGCAGATTTAACTGCTGACGCTTGTACTCATGCAGTCTCTTGGACTGGATATCGAAGATCGACTCCGGATCTATCTCTATGCCGCGGGTCTCCTTAAGGTATTCGCAAAGCTCCCTCTTCTTTCCTGCCTTGATCTCAAGCAGCTTATCCAGAACAGCCCCGTCACCAAGATATTTTTCAAAGTCGGCCAACTTGTCGGAGTGCTTTAAAAAGTCCTTTCCGATCTTGCTTATTATAAAGTCCGAAAGCTCCGGGTTGCATGCCAGAAGCCAGCGTCTGAAGGTGATGCCGTTCGTCTTGTTGTTGAACTTCTCGGGATACAGGTCATAGAAGTTCTTAAGCTCCGTGTTCTTAAGTATGTCAGTGTGCAAAGCCGCAACGCCATTTACCGAAAAGCCGTAATGGATGTCTATATGGGCCATATGCACGCGGTCCTCGCTGTCGATTATGGCGACGCTCTCATCACTGTACTTCCTGCGCACACGGTCATCGAGTATCTCGATTATCGGAACCAGCTGCGGAACTATCTCCTTAAGATACTTGATGGGCCATTTCTCAAGGGCCTCCGCCAGTATCGTATGGTTTGTATATGCACAGCATTTGCTTACGATCTCCACCGCAGCGTCAAAGTCAATTCCCTCTTCATCCCTGAGTATCCTTATAAGCTCGGGAATAACCATGGTCGGATGGGTATCGTTGATCTGAATGACAGCATAGTCGTACAGGTCGTTAAGCTTCGACCCCTTGGCCTTGGCCTCGTCTATTATAAGATGCGCGGCGTTGCTTACCATGAAATACTGCTGGTAGACCCTGAGCTTTCTGCCGTCGTCATCCGAGTCGTCCGGATACAGGAACAGTGTAAGATTTTTTGCTATATCAGTCTTGTCGAAGCTGATCCCGTCCTTTACGATTGACTCATCTACGGTATCCATATCGAAAAGATGCAGGGCGTTGGTCACTCCCTCATAACCTGTGACCCTGAGGTCATACATTCTGGAATGATAGGTTTTGCCTCCCATTACGACATCATAACCCTTGTTTGTGTCAATGAGCCAGTTATCTCCGGACCGCCATTCATCGGGAGTCTCCACCTGGACGTTGTCCTTGAAGCTCTGTTTAAAAAGTCCGAAATGATAGTTGAGACCTACTCCATCTCCGGGGAGTCCGAGAGTCGCGATGGAATCCACGAAGCAGGCCGCCAGTCTTCCAAGACCTCCGTTTCCAAGGCTGGGCTCGGTCTCGATCTCCTCAATTTCCGCCATATTCTTTCCGCTTTGGGAAAGAGCCTCCTTTACCTCCTCGTACAACCCGAGATTGATAAGATTGTTTGAGAGAAGCTTTCCTATAAGAAATTCGGCCGAAATATAATAGAGCTTTTTCTTTGTATCGTGCTCAGTCTTTTCTCCCGCTGCCTTATTCGTAAAGCCTAAAAGCGCACGGTAAAGTTCTTTATTGTCCGCCTGGGCAATCGGCTTCCCCAGCTCAGCTTCGATCCTTCCTGTTACATCACTCATGATAATTTTCTTCCTCCAATTAAATTTTTATCCTTCAAGTGCCGCATCAAATACCTTCCTGACCTCGGTCTTGATCTCGTCATATGTCTGACCCGGCTTCGCCTCGTACAGCTTGTTTGCTCCTATGAACATCGTAGGAACGTAATAATAGTTATAGACCTTCGCGAGATCCGGCTGCTTTTCTTCCTCTATCCAGTCCATCTCTATCTTTGCGTAATCAGGATTTTCCTCCTTGAGCTCGTCCATTGCCTTTCTGGCGTTTTGGCAATACGGACAGCTTTCGAGATAAAAATAAGTAATTTTCTTCATTGAGATACAACCTCCGGATGTTTTGTATGATATAATGAAAACATGAATATAAATAAGTTAACTCTTATTATAACTCTTTTTCTATCGTTTAGTCTATTCGCTTGTTCAAGTCAGACTAACAACGGCAGCAGCACCCCCTCCGGGGTCACTTCTGATGCCCGGGAAAGCTCCGTATCGGCAGCTTCCACAGTTTCCAAAGACGAGGTTCCGGATAAGCTCCTTAATCATTTAAAGCTATCCATTCCTGACAGCGGTTATGAAATATACAGCCCCAACACGGTCCTTGGTCTCGACTACAGATATGGTCCTTCGATTCTTTTAAATGACGACGGGAGCCTCGATGCCTGGTTCTCCTCTCCTTCCTTCAACCCCTCTGAATTTGACTGGATAACGCACCGTCATTCAAACGACAATGGTAAGACCTGGTCAAATGAAGCCATAGTTCTGTGTCCTACGCCTAATTCTCTGGACGCCCTGTCCGCATGCGACCCCGACGTTTTTTTCCACGACGGATATTATTATATAGGATATACCTCCACCATCGACGAAACCTTTAACGGACTTTGCAACAGTGTCTTTCTTGCAAGATCGCAAAACCCGCGGGGTCCATATGAAAAATGGAACGGCTCCGGCTGGGGAGGCAACCCCAGTCCCATAATCTATTATGACGGTGTAAGCATCGGCTGGGGGATCGGTGAACCGAGCTTTGTGATAGTAGACGATACCTTATACGTATATACTACAAAGGATTCCTACTCCGACGACTACATCAGAACAAAATCCACCGAGGTCTACACCGCTGATATCCGCAATGAAAACTGGCCCGGCAGGCTCAGCTACGCCGGCTGTGCCACTGTACGCTCCGACACCACCGGAGATGCCGAATATATATATTCAGACTGTGACTCATGGGATGTGGCATATATTGAGGAAAACAATATGTTCCTGGCCTTATGCACCAACCGGCGTTTTACGGATGACAGCTGCCTGCTGTACTATGAATCCAGGGACGGTATTAATTATGACCGGGTTGCCGAGCTCAATACGAATGTCGTCTGCGGCTGTCACAATGCCGGTCTTATGAGCGATAAGAACGGACACATTAAGAAAGAGGACAATATAGTCATTGGCTATGCCTACAGCGGCTCGGAATCCGACGAATGGGGTATCTGGTCTACGCGGATCGCACCGTTGACCATAGAAGCCGTAGAAGAAGTGCCCAAGGGCGAAGAGGGGCTGGAAAATCTCAAGCTCCCCATAACCAGGCCTGAAGCCGTGGCAGCGCTCTGGACGACCGGAGTCAATACAGACAGGACCATATATCAGCAGACCGCCGATGGCGGCGTCTTCTATATAACCTATTACCGGCTGAACAACAATTACACGAAGAGCGTCGTCAATTCTTCCGAAATCACCTTCAGCGATTACGACCCGGAGATCATCTCCGTGAGCAGAAATATGATAAGGGCCAAGGCTCCCGGAACGACTCCCGTGACCATATCCTACCACGGATTCAGCCGTCCTATATCTCTGTGTGTTCTACCGGAAAAGCTTTCGGACAAACCGGAGATCACCGAGCTGTTTTCTCCCAAAACGGAATACAATATTTCCATGACCCGTCCATATGCCGTAGCTATAAGACCCGACGCCATAGTCTCAGGCTCCACCCTCATAGAGATGAACAGTGAGACAATGGTCAACTATGGGATAAAGATAGAGGTCGAGGACGAGGAAATATGCACTGTAAGAGAGGATGCCGTCATTACCCCGGTCTCCCCGGGAGACACGGTCATCAAAGTCTCCGCCCCGTCCGGAGCCTCATACGAAATAAAGGTTCACGTAACCAAATAGTTACCGGCCCGCCGGGAGCTTATACTTATATTCATTCTTGGAGACGATTCTGTTTTTTCTTATTCCACAGCTATCTGACAGGCCCTCATGGTATTCAGGGCCGCCTCGTGACTCTCCGGAGTGACTCCGGCGCAGCAACCGGGATCTACCGAGATCCTGACCTCCGGCATAAAGGCCTTGAATAAAAGCGCATTGGAGACTACACAGATATCGGTGCACAGTCCGACGAGCTCCAGCTCGATATTTTCCTTTTTGGAAAGATCTTTAAGAGTCTTCGCGAGGTCGAGGCTGCCGAAGACGGGCTTTTCATAGATTCTTTCCTTATTTAACAGCTCTGCTATTTCCTTTCGGATATTCCAGCCGTCGGTTCCCTTGATACAGTGCTCCACTGGAAGATTCTTTCCCTCCTGGGTATTGAGATAGTTCTCCCCATGGGTATCCATCGTCGCGAAAACATCTTCAGCAGGGTAGGAGCGTATCTTTTCAACGACCGGCCCGACTATGGCCTCGGCCTCCTTTGTTCCCAATGCTCCGTCTATAAAGTCATTCTGCATATCGATCACTATAAGAAGCTTCCTGATATCTGACATTTCATCAGTCTCCTTTCCATTCTGAAAGAATTTTGAAATAAATTTATGCTTCGCAACATGCTGTTCCAAATGCTTTTTGTATATCTCGCTTGAGATAAGCTTATTTTTAAATCTCTTCGACGCCATCGAAAGAAAGACCACACCCAACAGCAGGAACGGTATCTGGGGAATGACCGGCAGGGCGAGCCCTATGGCTCCCAGTATCAGGAAGAAAACTCCGAGAATGAAAAAGATCATCTGTTTCATTTTATCCTGTCCCGCTTTCTCCGCTTACTGCGCTTTATGTTTTAGTACCTCAGCAGCTCGTTAAATACCCTTATTGCGTACTGGTCTGTCATTCCGGCTATAAAATCTATTACTGCGATCACATATATCCGTCTGTTGGAAAGATCCTCATAAATGGCTGTATTGTGAAGCTCCGGCCTCTCGAAGCCCGCGGATTCTATTTCTGCCTCGCTCAGGGTAAGGTAATTTACAAGGAAGGAGCCGAAGGTTCCCATAAGCTCCGGATAGGAAGAGGAGGCATCCCGAATCCTGTCCAGTGTACTCTTGCCGTCGTAAACATCCATAAGCGCAGTGTAAAGCTCATAAATAACTAGCTCCGCGTAATCATCGAAGGGCTTCATCTTCTTGCTGTTATATATCCTGTCATAGTTGAATTTTTTGATAATATCCAGCTTACGGGCATATTCTGCGCTCAATCCGATTCCGTGCTCCGGAGTTGAGTTTTTGCACAGGTCGATTATCATGTTGTGCATGATGACGGAGGTATTTATCGCCTCGTCCCCCCGCTCCCTGGTCCTTTCCTGAAGGTCCTTGACGTTATCGCTGTCGAGTATGCCAAGGGCTATGGCATCCTCAATATCTCTGCCGAGATAGGCTATCTTGTCCGCGATCTTTACGACACAGCCCTCCCAGGTATAGGGCTCATACTGTCCGGGGGCAACAAACTTCTCCATGAGGTTGATGGCCTCCATTCTCGGAACCAGCCTGTTTTTATTCAGTTCCCCGCAGTGGGATATGATGCCGTCCCTTACAGCGTATGTAAGATTTAAATTCCAATATACTCCGTTATTGTTTTCAAGAAGCTCAACATCATCGACAAGTCTCAGGCCGTTCCTCTCATGCCAGAATCTCCCTCTCAGCTCACTCTGACATATCCTGTCCAGTATCCGCTCACCCTGATGGCCGAAGGGGGCGTGTCCGAGATCGTGCGCAACGGCTATAGCCTTCGTAAGCTCGGTATTAAGCCCCAGATATTTCGCAATAGTATAGGCTACGCTCTCGACATGCATTACATGTTCGATTCGCGTGCATATATGGTCATTTTCCGCAGCATTGCAGAAGACCTGAGCCTTGTGCTTAAGCCTCCTGAAGGCGAGCGAATGAAGGATGCGCGTATAGTCTCTGCCAAATTCGCTTCGGACGTCATCCTCTTTCAAATAGATCTCGTGCTCACGGTGGATAAGCTGTGCATAATATTCCGGACTGTTCTCCTCATATGCTGCAACTGAAACAAAACCATCCTTTGCCATTACTCAAAATCCCCTTCTCCATATGCAAACTCATCAGGTTCTTCAAATTCGTATTCTTCCTCGTCCTCGTCTTCCTGGGAAGCGCTGGTACCCGCAGCGGGCTGCTGCACAGGAGGAACATAGCTCTGAGCGGCCCCATCTCCCAATGCCGACCTGTCTATATTCATAAACTTTGTAAGCTCTCCGACCCACTTGAGATCAATATTCGCAAGGCCGCCATTTCTCTGCTTGGCAATGGAGACCTCGGCTATTCCGGGTTTTTTCGATTCAGCCTTTGTATAATATTCATCCCTGTAAATAAACATTACGAGGTCCGCATCCTGCTCTATCGCTCCCGATTCTCTCAGGTCAGAAAGGATGGGCCGATGGTCCTGCCTGAGCTCAGGAGCGCGGGAAAGCTGTGACAGTGCCACTACCGGACAGTCCAGCTCTCTGGCAAGAGCCTTCAGCGACCTGGATATATCGGATATCTCCTGCTGTCTGCTGGCCCCCGAATAGTTTTGAGTGCCTCCGCTCATAAGCTGGAGATAGTCCACCATTACCATATCCAGACCCTGCTCCAGCTTTCTCCTCCTGCACTTGGAGCGCATCTCCGCTACAGAAATTGCCGGTGTATCGTCTATGGTAAGTCCTGAGCGGGCGAACCTTCCGGCGCTGTTTATTATTTTTTCCCACTCGGAATCCTTAAGATCGGCCGTTCTTATCTTTTTCGAATCGACTCCGGAATCCATGGATATGAGCCTGCGCATTAAATCCTCGTCCGACATTTCCAGAGAAAAGATCATGACCTTTTTGTTTTTCTTTAAAACCGCGTAGGAGGCTATATTCAGCGCAAATGCCGTTTTACCCATGGACGGTCTGGCGGCAATGAGGATAAGATTTGACCTCTGAAATCCCGCCGTATGATAATCCAGCTCCGAAAAGCCCGTAGGCACTCCCGTAATAAAGTCGCTGGATCTCGCGATATCCTGTATATGATCGAGGGTGGCTAAGACCACCTCGTCTATCGAGCGTATATCGGAGCTGCCCTTGGACTGTACAAGGTCGAAAACCTTCTTTTCAGTCTCGTTTAAAAGATCCCCGGTGCTCAGAGCACCCTTATAGGCTTCCTCCGCTATACCCTCACTGACTCTTATCAGAGTCCGTTTTATGGAATGGTTTTTTACAATATCACAGTAGCTTTTTATGGACGCACTGGTAGGCACCCTGTTTACAAGCTCGCCAAGGAAAACAGGATTCATCAGTTCCTGCGGAGCCTGCTTCTGCTTCAGTTTTTCGGTCACCGTCACGGTATCGGGGGACTTGCCTTCATTGGAAAGCTCCACTATCGCCTCAAACAGAATACCGTACTGCCTTTCGTAAAAATCATTGCCCTTCAGTATTCCCTGAGCGGTTATTATAGCTTCCTTATCCAGGAACATCGCTCCGATAACGGACTGCTCCGCGTCAGTTGAATGAGGCGGAATGCGTTTTATATCAGAACCATCCATATTTAAGCTGCCTTATTACTGTGCTTCCACATTTACCGCAAGCTCGGTGCTGACCTCCGGATGAAGCTTTACGGTTATCTTATAGCTTCCGATAGCCTTTATGGGCTCGGGAAGCACGATCTTTTTCTTGTCTATGTTGAGATCTGCCTGCTCCTTTGCCGCCTCGGCAATTTCCTTGCTGGTTACGGAGCCGAAGGTCTTTCCGCCCTCTCCTGCCCGTATCCTTAAGGTAACGCTGGCCTTTTCTATCTTTGCCGCCTCTTCCTTTGCCGCAGCCAGCTCCTCCGCAGCGATATGAGCCTCATTAGCCTTCTTCAATTTAATGTCGTTCAGATTTTTGGGAGTCGCTTCTACCGCAAGATTCTTCGGAAGCAGGAAATTTCTTGCATATCCGTCGCTTACGTCGATGATATCATCCCTCTTACCCTTTGACTTAACATCCTGCAAAAGTATTACTTTCATTATCCTTGTCCTCCTGTAGTTCAATAACGGTGCGTCTCCTTCTCCGGCCTGCCGTCTGGTCAGCCGCGCCAAAAGACCACGCTCCCGTCACTCTGTACCTTCCTCAGCAACCTCGATTATCGCCTGCTTAAGCATCTTCACCGCCTCGTCAAGGGTCACATCCTTAAGCTGCGCCCCCGCTATATTGATATGTCCTCCTCCGCCCAGTCTTTCCATTATCAGCTGAACGTTTATCTCATCAATGGCACGGGCCGATATGTAGATCAGGCCCTGGAATTCCGTCAGCACAAAGGAGGCCTTGACCTGGTTGATATTCAGCAGCTCATTGGCAGCCTGGGCTCCGACCACTGTCGGACTGCCTATGTCATCCCCGAATTTGCACTGTGATATCGCATACTTACCCTTAAACATTTCAGCGTTTCTGACCGCATCCGCCCTGGCTTTGTAGTCCACAAGGTCATTTCTGAAAAGCTTTCTTACATGGGTTATATCGGCGCCGTTTCTCCTCAGGAAGGCCGCAGCCTCGAAGGTCCTGACTCCGGTCTTCGCCATGAAATTATTTGTATCTATCATAATGCCGGCATAAAGACAGTCGGCCTCTATGCTCTTTATCTTGATGGAATCGTCCAAATACTGCAAAACCTCTGCAACCATCTCGCAGGCGCTGGAGGCATAGGACTCCACATAGCTTAAGGTGGCATTCTCTATCCTGCCCTCCCCCGCACGGTGGTGATCCAGAACCACTATGGTCCTGCTCTCCGAAAGAAGCTCGGGACACTGTGTATAGCTAATCTTATTGGTATCTACCACAACTACTGCCGTGTTCTGATTGTTGATCTGGAGAGCTTCGCTGTTGGTTACAAACATCCCGGGATCATAATCGGCATTGTCTACGAACATATCCATCAGCGGCTTAATGGCTGAGGTCACATCATTTATGACTATATAGCACTTCTTTCCGAAATGCGCGGCAGCCCTGAAAATACCTATGGCAGCGCCGAAGGAATCCACATCGGAATTCTTGTGCCCCATTACGATGAGCTGGTCCTTGGTTCCGATTATCTCCTTCAGGGCGTGAGCCTTTACACGGGCCTTTACCCTTGTATTTTTAGCGATCTGCTCGCTCTTTCCTCCGAAATAGGAGACCTTGCCCGGAGTTTTGACTACTGCCTGATCCCCGCCTCTGCCCAGGGCCAGATCTATGGCATTTCTAGCAAACTGGTTATCCTGAAGGAAGCTTTCCGTATCCAGACCGAAGCCTATAGAGAGGGTCACATTCATCTCATTTCCGATATTTACGGTCTTTACCTCTTCCAGGATATCAAACTTACTTTCCACGAGCTTCTCAAAATTGATCCGCTTCATGACCACGAAATACTTGTCTTTCTCTATCTTCTTAACAACGGCGTCAATATTGGAAAAATACTTGTTGATCTTCCTGTCTATCAGGGCCGTCAGGAGGGAACGCCGTACATCCTCCACACTCTCCAGCGTCTCGTCGTAATTGTCCAGATAGACAAGTCCCGTTACCATCGACTGCTCTTTATTCAGCCGGATATACATATTGATATCGGTCTCATCGAAGAAGAAGACAGCCACGATACAACCGTCAAAATAGATCTCTGACTCAAAGCCGTCATTGATATTTATCTTTCTCATGTCGACCCTGTAGTCGCGCCGCTCATAGGAAATGTGAATCGTAACCGGGCGCTGATCCTCGGGCAGTTTGTCCTTTGTAAGGTCAGGGAAAAAAGAGGCAATGGATTTGGACGCAATCTTGTCCTTGTGCACTACAGCCGCAAACCCCGCATTACTCCATAGTATCTTGCCGTTTTCGTCGCACAAAACATAGGGAATCGCAAGACCTTTAAGCAGACCCTTCTGTACCTGTCCGTAGCGGGTCGCAAAGTTCACCAGATCTATCCGTATGCCGTGTCTCCCGTAAAAATAGACTATTACCGCAATGACAATATAAATCAGCCATACTGCCGTTGCGATCATTCCGGCTCGAAAGGATACCGTCCATATTGGAAATAAAGCTACTAAAAGCAGAATTGAGAGCAGAAGCGGCGCTTTTCCATATGCCGATATCCTGCCTCCCGCTTTTAATTTTTTCATTATGAAAATCTCCGTTCTACCTTATAACACCGAATAGCCGACCCTTTGGGCGTCGATACTCTCCAAAAGCCCCAGGACATCACTCATGGGATTCCTAGTGTCGCAAAGCTCTCCATCCTCGGAATACATAGGGTGGAGCATAAGCTCTAAAAGTGTATTGTCTTTAAGCATCCTCCTGCATTTCTGCAGATCCTTAAAGGAACCGAAATAATCGGTCGTAATAAACCGGCTTTTTTTCAGACCGGAATTAAAGAATTTCTTATACACTGCGTTCAAAGGGGCTGTTCGTTTGAAGAGATTGCGGCTGAGTCTGACTGAGCGAAAATCATACTTATGGAGCAAAGGGACCAGTACCCTCCATACCGGCAGATTAGTATGGACATGATGGTGAGAATCCAAATGCCTTGCAGGCAGTCCGTAGGAAATATACTTCCTTATCTGCGCCTCGGCCTCCTCGGCAACACAGGCAAGCTCCTCTTTGGTAAGCCTCAAACGGCTTGCCGTGTGCTTTTGAAAATATGCGTTAAAGGTCCCGTTTTTTCTGCAGAACCTTTTCATAGCCTTAATACTGTCGGTCAGCGGAGTCCCCCCGGTAAGGTTGAAATGCAGACCAACGCTCTCATAAAACCCCTGTTCCTTTGCAAGCTCAACAGCTTCATCCGCATAAGGCATATTCACCATGAGTGTAGTCGATGTGAGTATCCTCTCTTCGAAACACTCCGATATAGCCTTATTTACTTCCCGGCTTATGCCGAAATCATCCCCATTGATTATTATACGAATCATAATTGTAACTATTCAGAACAGCCCGAAAACGATGCCAGATGCGCTCAGCGCATCTAAACGGCATTCAAAACATGCCACTGGCATGTTTTGCACTTGCTGCTGAGGGCGTACCAAAAAAGAAAATTTAGCAGGAAGCCCGCTCATTTGCGAAGCAAATCTTAATTGCGGGCTTCAGTAACTGTTCGGAACCCAAGGGGTTCTGAACGGTTACTCATATTTTAACAACAGAGACCGTCACTTTATAGCGGCGGTCTCCTTTATAATTCTTATTCAACAACATAAGGAAGCAATGCTAAATGACGCGCTCTTTTAATGGCAACAGTAAGAGCTCTCTGATGCTTGGCACAGTTGCCTGTTATACGTCTGGGAAGTATCTTTCCTCTTTCTGAAATAAATCTTCTCAGCTTTGTAACATCCTTATAATTAATTATGTTGTCTTTTCCGCAGAAAACGCAGACCTTCTTCCTTCTGCGCATCCCGCCTCTCCTTCTCATAGGAGAATCTGAGTGTTCATTACTTTTATTGTACGGCATTATATCTACCTCGATTCTTTAAGTCTAATTAAACGGAAGCTCTTCGTCTATACCGTCCGGAACGTTCACAAACCCGTCGTCGATACCCGAGGGCTCTTCTCTGGGGATATATGCGGAACCGCTGTCTCCCTGATAGGAACCGGCAGAGGACTTGCTCTCGGCAAACTCCTGATCCTCGGCAACTATGTCCGTTGTATAAACCTTCTGTCCGTCTTTATTTGTGTAACTACCTGTCTGAATACGACCGCTGACTACAAGCTTGGTCCCCTTGTGGGCATATTTCTCAATAAACTCAGCCGACTTTCCGAAAGCGACTATATTGATAAAATCAGCCTGCTGTTCAGCTCCGTTTCTCCTGAACCTTCTGTCGACTGCAAGAGTATAACGGGCTATGGTCATAGCGTTTTCGCCCTGTGACTGGCGAATATCAGGATCTCTTGTAAGGCGCCCCATTAATATTACTTTATTCATATCTGCCCTACTTTCTTTATTAAATCCAATTATTCAGCTTCTGATTCCGATGCTACTTCGGTTTCTCCGGCCGGGGCCTCTTCAGCAGTGTCTCCGGCTTCGGGCTCATCAGCGGACTCAGCCTGCTCGGGAGCCTCACTTGCAGCAGGTGCTGCTGTCGCTGTCTCTCCCTCGTAGCGCTGCTCCTCCTTCGGAGCTCCTACCTGAACCTCGTCTTCATCGGATACGATGAGGTAACGCAAAACGTTGTCCATAATGCGCATACGTTTCTCAATTTCTTCCGGTGCGGTGGGCTCTGCTTCAAACTTAACGAAGTTGTAATATCCGTCCCTCTGCTTGTGGACTTCATACGCGAATGTCTTCTTTCCCCAGGCATCTACCGAATTGATTTTTCCGCCGAAGCGTTCGATCAACGCCTTTGCCTTGTCAACGACTGCATTCGCTGCTTCGCTGTCAAGCTTACCGCTAACCGCAAGGGCTAACTCATACTTGTTCATCTTTTAACCTCCCTTTGGTCTTAATTGGCTCATACTTTTCGTATGGGCAAGGATACATCACGAGTCAATATTTTAACATGTGTTTTTTATTAAAGCAAGGTGTTTTTACTTATGCATATATGTTGTTATTCAAGCACCCATAGACCACTAAATATTGATGCTGCCCAGTACCTCTCCTATGCTGTCCTCTATTACAAGATCGGCATTGCCGTCCCTTGACGTGGACGACTTATTTATAACTACAAGGTTGTCTCCGTTAAAATAATCTATGAGTCCCGCTGCCGGATAAACGACCAGGGAGGTCCCCCCTATTATAAGCGTATCCGCCGAGCGTATGGCCTGTACCGCTCCCTCTATGGTATCCTGGTCCAGACCCTCTTCATAGAGCACCACCTCAGGCTTTATCGTTCCGCCGCAGCCCGGCTCGTCACACTTGGGTACGCCATCGTCCTTGTGAGCTATCATATAGTCCAGATCAAAGAACTTCCCGCAGCGGGTACAGCGGTTCTTTAATATGGTCCCGTGAAGCTCATAGACCTTCTTGCTTCCGGCCTTCTGGTGCAGACCGTCTATATTCTGGGTAACGACGGCTATAAGCTTGTTCTTCTGCTCCAGCTCAGCCAGCTTGTAATGCGCCTTATTCGGCTCGACGTCCGAACCGGCTAGCACTATCTTGTCAAAATAGAACCTGTAAAATTCCTCTGTATTTCTCACAAAAAAGGTATGGCTTAAAATCTCTTCGGGAGGGTAATCATATTTTTGATTATAAAGCCCGTCCACCGACCTGAAATCAGGTATGCCGCTTTCTGTGGAAACTCCCGCCCCGCCGAAAAAGACTATCCTGCTCGAGCCATCTATTATTTTCTGCAGTTTTTCCAGCTTTTCTTTGTCCATCTTATTCCATAACTCCTATCTGCATGCTTCCCTTAAGTACCTTTTTATTGTCCCCGTTTTTTATCGTGACCTTTACCTTAATGACCTTGAAGGTGTCGTTCTTTTCCGTCACCTCTCCCTGAATATTAAGTACGTCTCCTACGTACACAGGCTGGGAAAACTTAAGCTCCACTCCCTGTATAAGGCTTTTCTCCCCCGGCAGATATACTCCCGCCAGAGTGGAAAGATAGGCCGCAGTCAGCATCCCATAGCCTACCCTGCCCTTATATCCCTTTTTTACCGCAAAGTCCGCATCATTATGAAGCGGGTTGATGTCTCCGGTAATGCCCTTAAAGGTGTCCAGAGCTTCCTCGGTGACCGTTACGGAAAAGCCTTCCTTCCGGCCAACCTCAATTTCATCATAGCTGTAGGAATTCATTTTTCTTTAAGCTTCCTCTCTATCAGATCCGCCATCTCACCGACGTTGGCCAGTTCCCCAACCTCTTTCAGATTAAATTTCAGGTCGAAGTCCTTTTCCATAGCCATGATAAGGTTTATGTGCTCCAGCGAATCCCAATCCTCTATATCTTCGGCATTCGTCGAATCCACTATGACAAGTGTATCGTCGTCAAAAACGTCCCTGAATATGACATTTATCCTCTCCATTATCTCCTGCCTGTCCATTATGTCTCTCTTTCGTTCTTATTTCTCGTATAGGAATTTTTCAGGGAGCGTAACGTGGAAGTCCTTTGCAAGATCCCTGAAATCCTGCGGCTGTATGGATTGCAGACGCTTGGGCGATACCGAAAGTATCTTTATGAGGATCTCCGCAGACTTCTCGACGGTATGCATAAGTCCGAAGGTCTCGTCAAAATCCACGCCCGAGCAGAACATCCCGTGATGGGCCCAGATCGCCACGTTGTACTGCTCCATAAGCTTAGAGGTAGCTATGGCTATATCCCTGCCGCCAGGGACCATCCAGCCCACTACTCCGACTCCCTCGGGAAATACGACCGGACACTCGGTAGCGCATTCCCACAGCTCACGGGTAAAGACCTCATCCTTCAGCGGAAGGAGGAAGGTAAGCGCTATCGTGTTGGTGGTATGGGCGTGATAGATGACCCTGTGCTTATTATCTGTAACTCTCTTTTTAACCTCGTGATTCATAAGGTGCGTATCGAGCTCGGAGGTGGGAACACCGCCCTCCACGAGACCCCATCTTATACGGTAATTTTCTCCCTTGCTGTCCACCTCGATTATCGCTATACAGGCTTCCGGATCCACGATAATATTTCTGAAATACTTTCCTGAGCCCGTCACGAGGAAATATTCTCCTGCCAGACCGGGTACGGAGGTCCCTATGGGCGTCCAATCCTCCCTGTCGGAAAGGCGCGAGCTTATTCCATCTACCTCGTGGGGTGTAAGGCGATAGCTCAAGTTTCCACCGTTTCGCTCATGCCAGCCCTGCTGAAAGCCGTCATCCGCCATTTTTATAAAGCCTCTTACAAATTTTGTGTCCAATACTCTCATAATGATTCCTCCTTTATTAAATGGTTTTGTCCCCAGTAATATCTTACTTATAGCTCATAGCTACTCCACTCCTTTTTATTGTCCTTTATATGTGCAGACCTTTCTGCTCCTGTTCTCCAGCACGTCCTTCTTTATTATATCGTAAGTCGGCCCCATTTCTATAGTTTTCATGGGGATCTCGTTGACCGTATATCTTCTTGCCGCGCCTATGGCGGTGAATTCTTCCTCAAAGGGATAGATCGTCACAAAAACATCCATGTCCAGGTCCCGCACGTTCATTGAATATGTCCTCGTACTCTCGCTTCCATCATAATCTATGTATCCGGCGGTAAAATCCTTCAGATACCTGTAGGGAACGCCGCACATCTCCTCAACGTAGTGTACAAAAGTAAATGAATGCTGGCATTCCACGTCTATAAACACGTTTTTGGTGTTGTTTTCCTTGCAGTAAGTAAAGGGAGAATCCGCGCCGAAGGAGCTTTTATTGGTCATATCCACCAGCTCCCTGGCGTCCCGGCCCCAGACGGCAAAGCTGTATATGGGGTGCCGGGTCCTGATGAAATCATCCCGCTTTAACGCCGTTTTCCCTATTATGCCTGTCTTGCACGGGGTCTTTTTTCTGTCGAAGGTCTTTCCCTTGCAGAATTCCCAGTTGAAGGTCGGTATCATTATGGTCCCCTCAGGACCTATGACGTCGATCATCCCATCTATCAAAACATTGAGGTCGCTGTCATCCCCATGCTCTATGCAGGAGTACAGCAGCCTTTTTGCATCCGACGCGAGCCATACGCTGTCTCCCCTTTCCAGGCCGAAATATTTTGGTATATCCTTAAGCTTTACGTAGTCCTCCATAAATCTGTCCTCAATAAAACGCGATATTTACATCACACCCGTCGGATATGCCGGGGCATTTTCCGTCCGAAGCATACTGCCATACCTTGAATTTATATGCAAAATACGGAGTCCTGTCCTCATCCGAGATGTAGTCTGCAAACCACTTGTCATACTCCTCAAGCCTCTGCATATCGAGAAGCCGTAAGAAGGTATAGAGATTTCCATATATCATCGGAGTGTACCCGGCGTCCCGTATCCTTTCGCAGAAGGCTATGGCGATATCCGTCCTCTGCTCCTGTGTGAGCTGCAAAGTTCTGGGCTCGGTATCCGGATTGTCTATCTTTTCTATATCTATGACCACGGGACAGCTTATATCCTTCCCTTCGATACATTCCAGCACAAAGTCGGCTTCCTCTTCGGCTTCTTTAACGTCAGCGGCCTGCGAGAATATATATACGCCGAGATCCAGTCCGGCTTCTCCGGCCTCTTTCATGTTTTTTTCAAAGGTATCGTCCTTGACGATCTCTCCCGAGACATAGCCCCTGACACCGGCTCTGATATAGGCGTATTTTACTCCCGAGGAGGCCACCTTTTCCCAATTTATCTCGCCGTTATATTTTGAAATGTCTATTCCCTTAACGGACTTTACCTCCCCGTCCGGGGTATAGGTCATTTCCCCGCTGTCTTCATCATACGTAAAATATTCCCTGACATATTCGCAGGGGTTCAGATCCCTGTTGATCTCAAAGAAATTAAACTTCCCGCTGTCAAGGAGCACAAGCTTGTCGGGGTATATCTTCTTCAAAACATTGTAGGTCGAGTTCTGTTCTTCAAAAAGCCTGATTATCTCGACTCTCAGCTGGTTTTCATCCATGATCCCCGAGTAAAAGTCCACATCCTCTGCCAGCTTCTCATTGGATTCCGTAAGGATATCGTTGGACTCCCTCAGTTCGCGGACATCCTCTGACATGGATTTGTTCTCACCCGTCACCTCACTAAGCTCCAAACCCTGCTCTTCCACCGTCTTTAAGGCGGATCGGTATGCCAGACTTACCAGAATCAACAGCGTAACCGAAACAACGGCAACCACAGTCATTACAACTGCATATGCCGATACCCTTCGAAGCTTTTTCTGAATGGGTCTTTTGCTTATCGGTTCTCTGTAATACTCCATAACTCCGCTATTTTACCACAATGTTATTCCCTAAAACAATTCCGCCTCCAGCAATTTCTCCACAAGCGGTATGAGCACCTCCACCGGATGTCCTATGATATTGCTGATATCCACAAGGTCGTTCCTTCCGTCCGCATAGGCTATCAGATCCTTTAGGGCCAGGGTCTGCTGATAGGTTTCCTTGCTGGACATCGTGGGGACCAGACCCCGCTTGCCTAACTGCGGCTCTCCAAGAGTCTTTATCCTGTATTTCCGGTTATGCTCAAGGGTCTCAATGCACTTTACCATGACGTCAAAGGAGCCCTGCAGTCCTTCAGGAGATATGAGGTCAAGGTTGTCCGCCGATGTATGGTATTCGGGATAAATATGGTACTTGGAGCGGCAGAAGCAGACCATCGGAATATCCACCCCGGGGGCCTGGTACTGTCTCTCATCCGAGCCCCTGCTGATATAAGTGTAGGAATCGTAGGCCGGGTAGTGATATTTAAGCACATTGTCCAGAACCTTGTCCGCCAGTGTATCCGCGTATCTCGAATGGACTATTGAATAGGTCCTGTCATCTCCAACGCAGGTCAGGTTATAGGCGGCCCTGACCCTTTTTTGCAGCTCCCTGAGATTCCTGCTTATATACGTTATAGCGCCTATGGTCTCCGGCGCGAGGACCAGCCTGTACGAATAGCGGCGCCTTTTCATGGACGCGATATATTTCGCCAGCTCCGTTATCAGTGCGGGTCCCGAGCACTCGTTGTTGGCCATCGAGGGATGGCAGGTGTAGCTCGAGAACATGATCTCATCCTCTGTTTCCCCCGGAAAGAAAATTTCCCCGTACGTAAGACTTCCCGGCTCAAGGACGGAATCAATATATACGTGATAGGTGCCTTCCTCCAGAGAAACATAGTCGTTATACGCAATACAGAAGCCCCACCTCTCCTTATAGTAGCTTGAAGCATAGGGAATGAGCTCCGGCTGTTCCTTTAAGGTTGTAAGGTGTTCCTTCAGTTCCTCCAGCGATACATCCATATCCACCGGGACGGAATAGTGCAGTATATTCAGATTGTTCTCCTTAAAGCTGCATATCTTTTTGCCTGAAGGTGTAAGGATATAAGCGTCATTAATATTCCATTCCTTCGGAACCGTCCAATCCAGGACCTTCGTCCCGCTGGGAACCTCGTACATATTGATCTCAATACTCCCGAGCTCCTCCTGAATCAGCTTAAAGGTTTCCCGGACTCCGTTTCCCGTGATGCTGCGGCAAATCGGAAACATTCTTTCGCAAAGCCCGTACATGCGTTTTCCCTCGTTCAAAACAATATCCGCCTTTCATTTTTATAACTTTTTTCCATATTTACACAAAGATTTTTTATTAATATAATTTACACTGTTAATACTATTCTTGCAAATAAAGAGCCGGAGTAGCTATGAGCTATAAGTCAGATATTACCGGGGACATAATCCCTTTAATAGAGGAGGTGTTTTATGAGCATTATCGCAGGCTATATGGT
>JAFTEI010000045.1 GCA_017453965.1 Lachnospiraceae bacterium | reverse complement strand
CCGGAAAGGGGGACAGTGACCACGTAATTCGTTTTCTCTTCGGCGTTTTCCGAGGCAAGAGCCTCAGCACTCACGGAATTTCCGGACTCCGCTGCCGCTGCATTTTCGGACACCGGTCTCGGGTCGTTGCTTTCAGGAAGGTTCATCTGCGAAGTACAGCCCGAAAGAACAGTAGTAAGCGTAAGAACGAGTACCATTAGTTTACATAATTTTCTCATATTTCTCATGACAGACTCCTTATCTTTTTGCTTTCGAAAAACCTTGCTATCTCCTCCAAAATCTCCGCCTGCGTCCTCGACTTTAATATATAGCCGTCGGGCTTAAGGCTTAAGACCTTCATGACCGATTCCTTATCCCCCTTTGAGGTCAGAAACATTACCGGCAGGTCGCTCGTAGTGACTTCATCCCTTATCATGCTTAAGACCTGGGGTCCCGAGCAGACCGGCATCTCATAGTCCAGGAGGATCAGGTCCGGCTTATGCTTAGCCAGAAAAGTGATGGCGTTCATGCCCGAGTTTACCATGGAAACCTTATAATAGGGGTCGAGCCAGCTCTTTATAGTCCGTAAAAAGGTGCCGGAATCGTCCACCACCAGCACGTGCTTCTTTCTGGGCTCAAAGGAGTGCTCCTCTACCTTCTCCTTTAAGCCGGCCACCATTTCCTTCACGTTTATGGGCCGGTCAAAGGTTCCCTTTATCAGGTCCTCCGGAATTATCGCATAAGCCTCTTTTATCTCCGATTCGTAGCCTATGAGAAAGAGATGCTTCTCCTCCTCTATGCAGGTGTCCTTGAGATATACGAGGGCGTCGCTTAACGAGGACACATCCTCGGTCAGATACATGAGATAGATATCCGCGCTGCCCTTCTCCTTCATGATTGAGGTCACATCCGCCTTTGCAAAGGACACCTCGAAGCCCGCCGCCTTAAGATTTGTGCTTATGGCGTTGCCTATAAACGAAGATATACTTCCGATAAAAAGTATCCTCCTGAGGCCCTCTATAAATGTCTCTTCCTCTTTGAGTTCACCCATCCAGTCTTCCATAATTTACGATCAAACCCCGTACCTTTTCAAAATCGCGAGCACGCCGTCGGAATCCACCTCAGAAAGCCTTAGCTTAAGCTCTTTAAAGGCTTCCCTGAAATCCTCCGGCATTGCATATCTGTCCAGCTCCGCCATACACATATCCGCACTGTCAAAATCGAAGGCCTCCACGACCTCCTTTAAAGCCTCGAGCCCTTCCCTGAGTTTGGCCTCATCTATCCTCTCCTTGCCCTCCTCCGGGGGCTCTTCGGCGAGAAAGGCAAGTCTTTCACTGAAGGCACTATAATCATATAACAAAGCCTCTGTCTTTGCATTGATTTTTTTTATATCCCCGCTGTTTCCCGCGTCCTCCAGCTCACGGGCGAGCTTTGAAAGCTCCAGGGCCCCGATGAGCCTCGCCGAGCTTTTGAGCGCGTGGACCTCTATGGTGTAATTCCTGATATCCCCCTTCTGCCAGAGAGAGCGGATAAGCTCCTCCTTAGCAGGTATCGTCCGGGCAAACTGCTCCATGACCTGCCTTAAGACCTCCGGAGAACCGCTGGCCTTGAGGGCCTCCCTCCTGTCGGTGCCCTCTACGGGCGGAATACCGCTTTCATCCTCAAATTTCCCGGAAGGTTCAGGGGCCTCCGTTGTCCCGCCGCCGGCCTCCTCCTGCTTTTCCTCCTCCACCTCATAGGTCTCGTACTTATCCTCAGGCAGAAGCTCCATCAGGAGCTTTTCCAGCCTTATGGGGTCCACAGGCTTTGAAAGGTAGTCTGTAAAGCCCTCCGCCATATAGCTCTCCCTTGCCCCGGAAATGGCGTTTGCGGTAAGGGCCACCACCGGAGTCTCCGTATTGAGGTTCCCCTCGAGCGCCTTCATATTCCTGAAGGTCTCGACTCCGTCCATCCCCGGCATCCTGTGATCTAAGAAAATGCAGTCATACTTCTTCTTCGTGACCTTATTTAAGGTCTCCTGCCCGCTCTCGGCAGTATCTATCCTAATAAGTGTCTTTTTAAGGTAGCCCTTTATCACAGTCAAATTCATCGGCGTATCGTCCACCACGAGAATAGACGCCTCAGGGGCCCGGAAGGCCTCCCTGTATGTCTTATGCCCGGCATGAGCCTCCCTGAGCCTCTCGGTATAATCGCCTATGGGCGACCAGTTGACCACCCTTTGCACGACTGTGAAATAAAAGTCAGAGCCCTCGCCGTAGACGCTGTCCACATTGAGGGAGCTGTCCATCAGGGACAGCAGGTGTTTGACTATACTCATACCAAGGCCCGTACCCTCTATTGTCCGGTTCCTCTCCTCCTCAATCCGCTCAAAGGGGGAATAGAGCTTCTTAAGGTCCTCGTCCTTTATACCTATACCTGTGTCCTTCACCGAGACCTTCATTGCGATATGCTCATCATCCGTCTTTTCAAAGGCCATCCTGAGACGGACGCTCCCCTTTTCGGTGTACTTTACCGCGTTCGTCAAAATATTTAAGATGACCTGCTTCAATCTTATCTCGTCTCCGTAGAGATAGTGGGGCATGGCCGCGTCCATGTCCACAATGAGCTCCAGCCCCTTATCCTGGGCCTTGGCAAAGATCATATTGACCAGGTCGTTTATCACTGAGCTCAGATCATATTCTACGGGAATTATCTCCAGCTTTCCCGCCTCTATCTTGGAAAAATCCAGGATGTCGTTTACGAGCCCCAGAAGCGTCTTGCCCGCATCCCTTAAGTTGGAGGCGTATTCTATGATGGCCGGGTCCTCAGTCTCCCGGAGTATCATCTCATCCATGCCAAGGACGGCATTTATGGGAGTCCGTATCTCATGGGACATATTTGAAAGGAAGCTGCTCTTGGCATCGCTGGAAGCCTTCGCGATCTTAAGCTCCGCCTCGAGCTGTCTCTCGTCATTGACGCGCTTCATATACTCGTTCATATCCGAGCTGGTCTTGTCCAGGGCCTTATAGAGCTCCTCTATCTCGTCTCCGGTATGGATATTGAGCTCGTGGATCTTTTTGGCATTGGCCTCACTGTCCTCCCCGGAGCCGAAGGCAAAGGACTGCATCGCCTCGCTTATCCTGTTGATAGGCCGGGCTATCCGGTATTGGGCGTAAAAATTGGCAATCAGGGAGACAAAGCTCGCCACCAGCGAAAGGAGGATCAAAAGCCTGAAATCGAAGGCCAGATTTCCCTGAATGTCGAAGGCTCTTCTGAAATGCCAGAAGGGCTCCTTGTCGTCCTCCCCGCCATCTGTATCAAAGCCGGGGGGCTTTATACCGTTTTCAGATAAGGGCGTTCCTTCCCCTATTCCGGTTCCGGCAGGCCCTATATTATTAACCGATAAGCCGTTGGCAACAGGGCGGCTCCTCAGTATCTTATCCAGATATTCATTTGAAAGGTCCGAATAGAGAAAATTACTGATGGTTACCGCGCAGCAGCAAAGAACCGCCGCAACTATGACAATGAGGATCGTTATCTTCGTGCTTAAGGACCTCTTCCTTAAGCCCGGGATATTGAGCTCCCTGTGCTTCTTAAGCTCCCTGATTTCCTCTCTTCCCAGAGTCTCCTTAGCTTTCTCGTCCGTAAAGGAAAGTCTGTAGTAGAAGCCGTTGGGATAGAGCATGACCAGCCATTTCGGGGCTTTTTTCAAAAAAAGGGCGGTCAGGAAGAGCATGAGAGCTGTCGGCAGAAGTGAGCCGGCAAACCTTACTAGCATACCGGAAATATCCCGCACATCCCCGTTGGTGGCCATGATGAAGACATAGTTCATCGCCCCGGAGATTCCGCTGTAAATAAGGGTCATCCAGAGAATCCCCCGGGGGCTTTTAAGCCACCTCTTACGGGTCATAAGCGCTATTGCAATGGCACCCATGAGGTGCCCGAGAGACCCGTAGATCGCATTTTCAGCAATTATTCCGAAGATGAAATGAGAGATGACGACCGTTAAAAGGGCCGGCATATAGCTGCAGGTCGCTGCCGCGAATATCGTTCCCAGGCTGTCAAGTCCGTAGAAGAAGAGCAGCCTGCCGTCAAAGGCGGTTTTTCCGTATATGTTTATCCCGATGGCCGCAGCCACAGTAATAAACACCAGCAGGATCCTCCGGGTGTAAATCTCCCTGAAGTACCGGAATATTTTATTCAGCTCCTCCCTGCTAAAGCCCCAGCCCCTCATATTTTATGCCTTTATAAATGCCTTGTAAGCCTTATAGCCCTCATATAAGTCGGATTTTGAGGTGACCTCCCAGGGCGCATGCATGGAGAGCACTGCCATCCCGCAGTCCACCACGTCCATGCCGTAAAGTGCCATGATATAGGCTATTGTCCCGCCGCCTCCGGCATCCACCTTTCCGAGCTCCGCGGTCTGATAGGCGACCTTGTTTTTCTCCATGATATTTCTTACATATGCAAAGTATTCCGCACTTGCATCGTTGGAGCCGCTCTTTCCCCTGGCCCCGGTGTACTTGTTGAAAACTATGCCCTTGCCGAAAAAGGCTGAATTCTTCTTGTCGAATTTAGCTGCGTACAGCGGATCAAAGGCCGCTGAAACGTCGCTTGAGAGCATCTTCGAATTGGCGAGCATGCGCCTTAGGGTAAGCTCCGAATACTGCCCCATGGCGTTCAATACCTCCGCACAGGTATTCTCAAAGAACTTCGAGCGCATTCCCGTGGCGCCGACGCTGCCTATCTCCTCCTTGTCCACCAGGAGACAGACTCCGGTGCGCTTTAAGGTCTTCACGTCCAGAAAGGCCTTTAAGGATGCATAGGAGCAGACCCTGTCGTCCTGACCGTAGGCGAGTATCATCGACCGGTCAAGTCCCATGTCGTGAGCCTTTCCCGCCGGAACGACCTCAATCTCGGCCGATTCGAAATCCCTCTCCTCTACGTCGTATTTCTCTTTTAACAGCTTTAGGATATTCTCCTTGACCGCCTCCTTGTTCTTTCCCTTTAAAGGTTCGCTTCCGATAAGGATGTCGAGGCTTTCTCCCTCTACCACCTTGTTGCCCTTCTTCTCCATCTGCTCAGCTGCAAGATGTATGAGCAGGTCTGTGACGCAGAATACCGGGTCGTCGTCATCCTCGCCGATATTGACGTCTATCCTCTCTCCATCGGTCTTTACTATAACTCCGTGAAGGGCCAGGGGCAGGGTCACCCACTGGTATTTCTTGATACCGCCGTAGTAGTGGGTATCCAGATAGGCGAGCTCGTCCGACTCGTATAAGGGATTCTGCTTAATGTCCATCCTGGGGCTGTCGATATGGGCTCCAAGGATATTGAGGCCGTCCTCCATGGGGTCGCTGCCTATATTAAACAGTGCGACGGTTTTTTCCATGCATACAGCATAGACCTTATCGCCCTTTTTCAGCCTCCTGCCGCTGTCTATGACCTCTTCTAGGTTTACATAACCTGCCTTCTCGGCTGCTCCTATGCAAAGCTGCGCGCATTCGCGCTCGGTCTTGCCCTCGTCCAAAAAGCTGCGATAGCCCTTTGCCAGCTTCTCCAGCTCCTTTCGCTGAGTATCGCTGTAGCTCAGCCATGTGTTCTTGATTTTCATAATATGATCCTCCTCGTATATTATTGTCTATGTATGTAAGGCCTGGATTAAGCGCGCCTAAATCAGGGGCGTAAAAAACGCCGGTACTTAATCCGCGTCTTTTGCGGATTTAGTATCCGCTGCGTTTTTTCCCGAAGCGAGAGCGTCCCTGATTTAGGTGTCCTTATATCCAGGCCGCTCTATGATATTGGATTCCGGACATTCTGCCGGACCCACTCGCGCTCAGCGCTCGTAAACGGGTCCCTGAAACGTCCCCCGGACGTTTCAGCCATCAATACGCATAATCGTAGCGGGATCGATGTATTTGTCGTTATACGTTATCTGATACGTCAGCGTCTCGGTATCGCCCTGGACGATATAGAGTATCGTTCCTCTGATGACCGTATCTCCCTCCTTGACCACCGGCTCCGAGGGAGAATAATAGACCGAGATATACCCGTTTCCGTGATCCACCTGTACAACATGACCCAGACTATTGTCATCGTATATACTTTTAACTGTTCCGGCTCCCGTGGCGACGATCTTCGCTCCGAGACCCGTATTGAAGGTAATGTACTGGTGCTCCTCAGTGTACTCTGAGGGCGGCGAGGCCTGGCCGTCCAGCGGCAGCCCGGAAGGAACGTGGTCCATTGCCTGCAGCGACGCCGCCTGCTCCTGAAAGTAAGTGGTCGTGCTGATCTTCGCGTTGGCTTCCCTCAGCTGGTTTTCAAGCGTCTCCTTGTCGGCCTCCAGAAGTATATTGGCATTGGTGACGTTGACAAGATTCGCATTGAGGGCGATCACCTGGTTTCTCAAATCCATGATATGCCTGATAGCGTAATTCACTCCCGCGATGCCTGCGGCGGCCACCGCCAGGAGCAATATCCCGACAATTACAAAGGGCAAGGCTGAGACCTTGTAGGTCTTTACCCTCGATGAGTTTTCAGGCACTATTAAAACGCTGTATTTCTTAAAGACGCTCTTCCTCCGCGGTCTGCGCTTGACCGACGGAAGGGGCTCGCTTTCCGGCTCCTCTACGTATTCATATTCCGCGTAATCTTCCGCGGCATATTCCTCTGCAGCCTGTTCAACAGTCTCTATGTCCTGTTCGACGGCCTCTTCGTCGTGTTCAACAGGTTCTTCAACCTGTCCGACCGCCTCCTCTGCTTCTATGACCCCGGGTTCCTCACTCTCCCCGGTCTCTGCCTGTTCCTCCGGCTCCTTTTCTTCCACCGGTTTTTCAGCTTCCGGCTGTGCTTCTTCATCGCCTATTGCCTCGGGCTCAGGCTGCTTTTCTTCATCGCCGATTGCCTCGGGCGCCTCCTGCTTTTCTTCCAAAGCCTCTTCCTCTGCAGGCGCTTCCTCCTCCGGCTTCTCT
>JAFTEI010000044.1 GCA_017453965.1 Lachnospiraceae bacterium | reverse complement strand
GGACAGCGCAAAGGAATCTTGCGAGATGTACAAGGACGCGCTGCGTGGCGGAGTACCGGAGCGAGGCGCGTTCGTATTCTATGACTGCCTGTGTCCAAGCGAAAACGGCCCGGTCAACTGGGGACATTGCGGCATAAGTTTTGGATACGTCCGAGTGATCCATGCGTGGGACATAGCCCGAGTCGATGACTATATGGCAATCGAAAAGTTGACGGCATTGACCGGAGATCATCCGAAATAACTGGGCTGGGTAGCACTCGAACGCGTACTGAATCAAAAACCGAGAGTGTAATTTCAAAAATCAGGATTTGCGGAGGTGACTTCATTGAACAATATTTTTTATGAAATGATATTTAGAAGAAAGTCTTCGGCTCGGGGTCCTATGCGGCGAAGTACTACTTTAACGTGAAGGTAAATCTGCCAAGGATAAGTAAGAAGACGGCGACTCTACTTACTGGAGGGATAGTCAGACTTAAGATGGTCAACACCCAAAAGCCAGTGACCTGGTCCACCGACAACAGCGGTATTGCGGAGGCTGTGGGAATGGGTGAGGTCACTGCAAGGAGCGCGGGACAGGCGGTCATCACCGCGACAGTGGAGGGGCAGAAGTACGACTGTACCGTGACGGTCAGGCAGTAAACTACAAGGCTAATTTATCCCGGAGGGCGGGTTATGCAAAGTATCCTGGGAATAAACTTATCCTTGACAAGCCATTGGAGTTTGCTAAAATATAACTTACTAAAATATAATTTACTAAAATATATTTTAGTAAAACGTAATTTAGCAAAGGAGACAGGGCTATGTTTGTCGGAAGAAAAAAAGAGTTAAGGGTTCTCGAAGATACGTATAAAAAGCCGGGATTTCAGATGACAGTCGTATATGGCCGCCGCAGGATCGGAAAATCCCGGTTGATAACAGAATTTATCAAAGGAAAAAAAGCATCCTACTATGTTGCAAGTAAGACCGGGATAGAGGACAACGTACAAAAATGGTCTTCTCAGGTGGTAGCAGATATTGCTCCGGACATGGAAGGCTTGTCTGTTGATAATTTGGAATCGTTTTTCCGCTTTGTCGGAAATCTCGCAGGTAAAGAGAAGATAATTATTGCCCTTGATGAAATTCCTTATATTGCCGAAGCCGATGAATCATTTCTGTCAAGATTTCAGGTTGCAGTAGATACGATATTTGCAGCTAAGAATATCTATCTGATCATATGCGGCTCTGCAATCAGCTTTATGGAGAAGGAGATCTTAAGCGAGAAAAGTCCATTGTTTGGGAGACGAACAAATCAGATCTTCCTGCGCCCATTTAATTATATTGAAGCTGCCGAATTTGTTCCTAAGTATAATGCCGAAGAAAAAGCAATTGTATATGGAGTTACCGGCGGAGTTGCAAAATATCTGACGTTTTTTGATGATAAGCTCTCGTTGGATGACAACCTGATCAGGAATTTTTTTACGACATCCGGATACCTGTATGAGGAACCTGTGAATCTTCTTACACAGGAGTTTAGAACTATTAACACTTACAATACAGTTATCGAGGTATGTGCCGGCGGTGCCAATAAGGTGACTGAGATTGCAGACAAGGCACATGTTACGACTGCGACACTATCGTATGTTTTGAAGAGTCTGGATACAGTGGGTATTATCTCCAGGATCACGCCCATGACTGAAAAAGAGAACAGCAAACGAAGTATTTACGAAGTGACTGACAGCATGTACCGGTTCTGGTATTCCTTTATTCCGGGTGCGAGAGCTGCAATAGAGATGGATCGTGGTGAGGTCTTTTATAAAAACTACGTAAAGGATAAGATACATTCCTTTATGGGTAAGGTTTTTGAAGAGATGTGCAGGCATTATACCCTGTCACAGGGCCTGGATGGCAAGCTCAATTGCCTTGTTACAAACGTAGGAAGCGGGTGGGGTCCTGGGCATGATCATACACCTACAGACATTGATGTGGTTGGAATCGATGATGTGAATAAAAAGGCGGTGCTCGGGGAGTGCAAATTCAAAAATGAAGCGATCGGTAAAGAAGTATACGAAGCTCTGATGGACAGACGCGGTCTTATCGACAAGCGTTATGAAGAGGTGGAGTTTTTGCTGTTTTCTTTATCCGGTTTTTCAAAATGGGTAAAAGAAAACTCCGACCCGGACAGGGTCAGACTTGTTACGTTAAAAAAGTTATATAACAGACGGGTTAGCCTGGACTAATATACAATATATTATCGAATACTAAAGCCCCACTACATCCTTCATATCAGGGCTGTAAAAGCAGCAGCCGTTCCGGCCGTTGTCCTTGACATAGTACAGAGCCACATCGGCCTCGTGGAACATATCCTGCGGAGGTCTTTCCTCGTTGTTCAGGGAAACGCCCACACTCACTGACATCTCGGGAAGGTCGTCAGCCCCGCTTGACAATTCACGGTTTATCTCGGCAACCTTATTTTCTATAAGGAATCTTACCCCGTTGTCCACATGCACCATAAAGACCACGAATTCATCCCCGCCGATCCTGAAGATATAGTCATCGGGGCGGAAGTTCTGCTTTAAGGAATCGGCCATCTTTATAAGGACCTTATCGCCTATCTGGTGACCGTACTGGTCGTTGACCTGCTTGAACTTATCGGCATCAAACAGGAGCAGGGCAGTGGTGGAGGGATCGATGCTCTTCTTTATGAGATCATAGCCGGCCCTGTTATAGAGATTTGTCAGCTCGTCATGGAGGGCCTGGAAGGAAAGGTTGTCGATGCTCCGCTTGTAGGAAGCATACATCTGGTTATAGGTGCCTGCCAGATACCTGAATTCATTTGCGCCCATTATGGGTATACGCTGGTCTCTCCGTATGTGCTCCACCGCTTTGAGCAGCGGATTTATCCCGAGCCTCGTAGTGAGGGTGAGCATGATGATAAGTCCGGAGGACTGGATAAGGACGAGCGCGGCCATGCATATAAGGTCGGTGTGGGCACGTCTGCTGGTTTCGTTCTGTGCTCCGTGGGTATCGGCTTTAAGCTTTGCTATGCATTCCGTGAGATCGTTTCGAATCACGTTTTTCTGGAGATAATAATCGGTATCGTGCATCATGGTCTGGGCGCGATGCATTTTTTCCTCCGGTGAAAGGGCAGCATCCTCCTCGGAGAGGACAGTGTTGCTCATAAGCTTCGGAATATCATTGTCCCCCTGGGCTGAAAGCACCAGCAGCATGCTGTAGTATTCCCGGTTCATGAGGGTCATGGAGGCATTCATTGCAAGCTTTAAGGCATAGAGGGCGGCTGAGTCCGGAATGCGCTCCTCCATTACCTGTATCGCTTCCTCCCTGCGCCTTGAGACCTCTGCCTCGGTAAAATAATTGTCAAGATGCTTGCGGTCGCCCAAAACCACATAACATCTCGCCTCTTCCGTCAGGTAATCGGAGGCGCTTAAGAGACTTGCGGCAGCCTCCTGCAGCTCCATATACACATCCGTCGCCTCGGACATGGAGTGATAGGATCTGAAGGCCTTATATGTTGTAAAAAGCAGGGCTGCAGTAATGAAGCCCGAAAGGATGAGCATTATCGTAAAGGTAGTTCTTAATGACAGCCCCTTTGATTTTATCTTTTTAAGCCATTGTTTTATCTTCATTGTAGCTTTCCTCGTACAGCTAACTATTATATCATTTTTGTCAAGACGCCGGGCAGCCGTACCGGCGGAGCAACGCCTCTCTGATAAGCACTGGAATTGTATAGAAATTTAAGTTGGTGTATAATCATGACCAGTATTTTCTTAACAATTCGCTTCGGCGTTTCTTTGAGTTTCGGGGGATACATGACTTTACGGGATCTAAAGACAGGGCAGACGGCCCGGATAGATGAGGTTGGAGGAGAGGGTGCCTTAAGGCAGCATTTCCTCGATATGGGCGTTATCCCCGGGGCGGAGGTAACGCTTGTGAAGCTGGCGCCTATGGGCGACCCCATGGAGCTTAGGATAAGGGGCTATGAGCTGACCTTAAGGCTTGCCGATGCGGGTAAGATAAGCGCAACGCTGGTGGACGGTAAGCCGGAGGATATTACCGCCGCGGTAAAGACTGTGAAAACCGCCGGCTCTCCGAAAAATGGCAGGCGGGACATTGCTCATCCGGGCCTCGGAGAGGATGGAAAATACCACCCGAAAGGCAGCGGGGACCCGGTGCCGGCGGGGGAGAGACTGACCTTCGCCCTGGTGGGGAACCAGAACAGCGGGAAGACTACGCTCTTTAACCAGCTTACAGGGTCGAACCAGCATGTGGGAAATTTTCCGGGGGTCACCGTGGACAGGAAGGACGGCTCCATCAGAGGAAGGGAGGATACGCTTATAACCGACCTTCCCGGCATCTATTCCATGTCGCCCTATTCCAGCGAGGAGCTGGTAAGCCGGGACTTTGTGCTGAACGAAAGGCCCAAGGCCATAATAAACATCGTGGATGCTACGAATATAGAGAGAAACCTGTATCTTACGATGCAGCTTCTGGAAATGAAGATCCCAGTGGTGGTTGCCCTGAATATGATGGATGAGCTAAGGGGCAACGGGGGCTCGGTGGATATAAACAGGATGGAGAGTATGCTGGGAGTGCCGGTCGTGCCGATCTCCGCGGCCAGGAACGAGGGCATAGATGAGCTTGTGCAGCATGCCCTTCATGTCGCCTACTATCAGGAAAGGCCTGAGATAGAGGACTTCTGCGACGAAAATGACAACGGCGGGGCTGTGCACAGGTGCATCCATGCCGTACTGCACCTAACTGAGGACCACGCCAAACGGGCAGGTCTTCCGGTGCGTTTTTCCGCCTGCAAGGCCATAGAGGGAGATGAGCAGATAATAAAAAAGCTCGAGCTGGACGAGAATGAGACAGAGACCTTGGAGCATATCACAAAGCAGATGGAAAAGGAGAGGGGCCTCGACAGGAGCGCGGCCATAGCCGATATGAGGTTTGCCTTCATAGAAAAGGTCTGCCGGGAATGTATAACCAAGCCCCATGAGAGCAGGGAGCACATAAGAAGCCAAAGGATAGATGAATTTTTGACGGGGAAATACACGGCCATACCCATATTTATCCTGGTAATGGGACTGGTGTTCTTCCTCACCTTCAACGTGATAGGAGCCTGGCTTCAGGGAGCTCTGGAGATCGGGATAGAAAGGCTTTCCGAGATAACGGACCGGGCGCTTACGGCTGCGAATATCAATGCGACCCTTCATGGACTTATCATAGGCGGTGTCTTTGAGGGTGTAGGAAGTGTCCTAAGCTTTCTGCCGATAATCGTTACGATGTTCTTTTTTATCTCGATACTTGAAGACAGCGGCTATATTGCAAGAGTGGCTTTTTTCATGGATAAGCTTTTGCGAAAGATCGGCCTGTCGGGCAGGAGCATAGTGCCGCTCCTCATTGGCTTCGGCTGCACGGTTCCGGCGGTGATGTCCACGAGGACCCTGCCCAGTGCCAGAGACAGGAAGATGACCATACTTTTGACGCCCTTTATGAGCTGTACCGCAAAGGTTCCGATATATACCTTCTTCGCCGCGGCCTTTTTCCCGAAAAACGGGTGGCTCGTGACGACAGTCCTGTATTTTCTGGGTATCATACTGGGAGTTGCCGCCGCCCTGCTGTATAAGAAATTTTTATTCAAAGGAGAGGCAGTTCCCTTTGTAATGGAGCTGCCAAATTATAGAATGCCCACCGCCGGGAACGTGCTGCATCTTCTGTGGGAAAAGGCCAAGGATTTTCTCCAGAGAGCCTTCTCAGTCATATTTATTGCCTCCATCGTGGTCTGGCTGCTTCAAAGCTTTAATATACGTTTAAATCTTGTGAGCGACCAGAAGGACAGTATCCTGGCCATGATCTCGGGGTGGCTCGTACCTTTATTTAAGCCCGTGGGACTCGGGGACTGGAGGATATGCACCTCCCTCATTTCCGGCTTTATGGCAAAGGAGAGCATAGTCTCGGTGCTTGAGGTGCTGTTCGGGCATGCGGGCGTGGCGGGGGCTATGACCACCTTAAGCGCTGTGAGCCTCCTGGTGTTTTCGCTGCTCTATACGCCCTGCGTTGCGGCAGTGGCTTCCATAGGACGTGAAATGGGTAAGAAGTGGGCCATCTTTGTGGTATTCTGGCAATGCGCCATAGCCTGGGCCTGCGCATTTTTGGTTTATACCGCCGGGACTCTGGCGGGGCTGTAACGTGATAGTCTTCGCGTACCGCAAAAAGCGGCAGAAAGGAAAAGAATGACGATCGATACTGAAAAGGTTGCCAATGATTGTTTAAAGGCGATCAACGATAAGATTCGCAACTTAAAGAACCTGAATATTATCGTTGCCGGCAAGACCGGCGTGGGAAAGAGTACGCTCATTAACAGCGTCTTCAGGGAAAAGCTGGCCGAAACCGGCATGGGCAGGCCTGTGACCGACCATATGAGAAAGCTTACTAAGAAGGACTATCCGCTGTCCATATATGATACAAGAGGCTTTGAGCTGGGGAAGGACGCTCAAAAGGAGGTCAAGCAGGAGGTCCTCAATACCATAAAGGAAGGGCTTGCGACCAAGGATGTAAACAAGGCCATTCACTGTATATGGTACTGTATCAACACGGCCTCAAACAGGATAGAACAGGAGGAGATCGACTGGCTCAAGGACTTTTCCAGGGAAAACCAGGTCGCTCAGGTCCCGGTAATAATAATACTGACTCAGGCCTTTTCCAAAAGGAATGCGATGGAGCTGAGAAAATACATATTAGAACAAAATCTGGATGTGGTCCAGGTGGTGCCCGTTCTCGCAGAGGACTATGAGATAGATGAGGATTATGTGGCAAAGGCCTATGGCCTGGATGTGCTGATCAGGGTGATGGGAGAGGCGCTCCCCGACGAATTAAAGGACACCCTGCAGAATGTTCAGATAGCCTCGCTTGAAGAAAAAAAGCGATACGCACAGGCGGCTGTAGCCACGGCGACGGCAGCGGCAATAGGTGAGTGTCTGGCTCCCATACCGCTAACCGACTGTGCGATGCTGATCCCTACCCAGGCCGCCATGATAGCATCGATCACTGCCATCTTTGGGTTCGACGTCAGTAAAAGTGTACTCACGGGCTTTATCTCATCGACGGTGGGAGCGAGCGGAGCCACGGTCCTCGGCAAGACCCTTGTGGCAAATCTCTTAAAGCTCATCCCCGGAGCCGGTTCGGCAGCGGGAGGAGCCATATCCAGCGCCACGGCCGGCGTTCTGACTACGGCTCTGGGTGAAACCTATATCCTTATAATGAGCGCCATCTTCAAGGGCGAGATGTCCACAAAGGACCTCGAGACCAGCGAAGGAAAGAGCAGGATAAAGGAGCTGTTTAAGAAACAGCTGGGGCTGGCCGGCAGGGGAAGGAGCGAAGAGGCTCAGCCCCAAAACAACGAGCCGGCTCAGTGATCGAAGACGATCTTGTTTTTGCCGGTGTTCTTGGCCTCGTATAGGGCCTCATCCACGCGCATGCAGGCCTGATCCGGGGATTCGTCCCAGTGAACCTTTACCACGCCGAGACTTAAGGTCACCCGGCCGGCCTTTTCGAAGCGGATCTTTTCCATGGTGCTCCTGAGCCACTCCGCGTGATCCAGGACGACCTGCTCTTCCTCGGAATGGATAAGTATCATGAATTCCTCACCGCCCCATCTGCCGCAGCAGCAGTTGTCTTCGAGGTCCACGACTGTTTCACGCATCATCCCCGAAAGCCTTATAAGGACGTTATCGCCCTCCTTATGTCCGTGCAGATCGTTTACATGCTTGAAATTATCCAGATCCATCATGATAAGATAAATATCCTTGATGTTGTCATTTTCTACAGTATCTGTGATCCTGTGCTGAATCTCGCTCCGGTTCAAAAGACCGGTAAGACCGTCGGTAATGGCCATAAGAGCGAAGCGCCTGTTCGCCTCCTCGAGCTCCTCCATGGTCTCCTTGATAAAGGCAGCCATGCGGCTTATCATAGGCACCTTTCCGTCGTAGGCCTTGTCGGGAGAGAGCATGGCAGGCATTTCCATGACGACGCCTTCACCCTCTCTTAAGGCTGCGATGACCTGAGTTACGTTGTGCTGAATGACATACTGCTGGTTCCTTAAGAACTCACTTGAGGTATAAAAACCGGAGGTAGGGGCAACCTGCTGATAGGCCTCGGTCTCGCTGCCGACCCTGTCGTTTCCCCAGAAGGTACGTCTTCCGGCGCAGGAGAAGACCAGTATACATTCGGGGGCGAAGCTTACGAGCTTTTCAGCCTCACGCTTTGTGGCCTCCAATATGCTCCAGGCATCCCCGTAGGCAAGTCTGGCCCTCGAATCCTTCGTCATATCAGAGGTCATGACCAGATACCCCTCGCTCGTAGCGGCGGTGGGAGCCCTCATTATATCTATGCCCTTATCCCTGTAAAAGAAGGGAAATTCCAGTGTATTAAAGAAGAAATCCTTATCGTTTTTAATATGCAGATATTTATAGTAGGTCTCATAGGCTGGCTTGCCGTTTAACTCCTTTAACAGATACCCGTCTGCCGCTGTTACATTGAGGAAGGAGCCCAGGGGCTTCCAACCGCTTACATAGGATGAGGTTATATGCATATCCTCACCTCCGATAAGGACGAAGGCTATGCCTTTTTCCTGATAGCAGCCGGAGCTTGAGAAGACGCAGGCCTCGTTGGCGTTAATATCCGAGCTGAATGCGCCTCCGCCGAAGATCTGAACGCCCTCCCGTACCTTTGTGAGGCCGTCGCAAAGACCCGTAAGGGACATGCCCCGGATGGTGAGTAAAAATTCCACGCCCTTGACCCAGCCGCTTTCATCCACGAGCTTAACAACAGACTCGGACACCTCCTGCTGCGTCTCTTCGGTCAGCTTATATTGCAGTATCTGAATCTTCGTAGTGGGGTATTCGAAAAAAGTACAGGTCAGCGCAAAGGTATCGCCCGAAAAATCTCCCTGCAGGATATTTCCGTTGGAAGAGCAGCCCACGTACTGAGCCTCGGGCAGGATGTCCTCTATCTTTTTAAGGGCCCCTTCGATCCTGTCCCAGTCGATTATTTCCGTATATATGTGGATCAGCATCCCGTAAAAGGAGTTCTCGTCATAAAATTTTCTGAGAGCCTTTAAGCCGTCGTCAAGAGAGTTGCTGTCTTTAAAAGAATATTGAAGCTGTTTCATGTTGAATCTCCTGTGAAATAATTAAAATAAAATCAAAAACCACCAACTAATCCAACATTATATTTATACCATGTATACATAGGGAAATCAATTTATACTATAGCGAACAACATAAAATTTGAGCGAATAATGACAAAAAATTTGTCCTTCACTGTAAAGCCTCCGGTGTGCAACCGTACCTGTGGCGCACGTTTAGTGCCAAGGGTTACTGTTCACTGGCAATGTCATTTACTTTAGACAATCATTGGATATAACAAACAGATATTCGATTAACTTAAGCTGAAACTACTCAATTATTGATGCTAATTATGGCTGATAGGCCATATTTCAAGTGCCAATACTGT
>JAFTEI010000043.1 GCA_017453965.1 Lachnospiraceae bacterium | reverse complement strand
GTCACATAGAGAAGCATCAAAATTATAAGTGAAACAAATATGAAAAATACAAGGGCAATTATTAAAAGCACCTTAAACAGCTTTTTTAAATTATTCATATACTGCAAAAGAGCGGCCTTTTGCAACCGCTCTTAATCTTTTTTATTCCTTTTTCTCTTTCCTTACTCCGCGTATTACCTTGTTTCCTGTTATGCCGGGAAACAGCTTTTTTACCAGCTCCCTGGTCTGCGCACGCAGAAAGCTTATCCTTACGGGAGTTTCCGGCGGATAAAGCTCAGTGACCGCAGCGGCGGACCTTCTTAGCATGAGCAGAAGATTCTGCCTCGCGTACCTTCCGTCCGGATGGCTGTTCATAAAGAGCACGGGCATCAAGACCCCGCCAGCCGTTTTATGTACCAGAAATAACCCCTCTACACGGCCATCGGCCAGAGAGCAGCTGGATATGCCGCGCTCGAACCAGCTTAGGGGTATGGTCTCGATGTCCTCTATCAGCCCTCTGACGCCTATAAACATACTGCTTAAAAGGCCCTGACGCAGCTTTACATCCTCGATATCCCCTGTCGATACGATATGCTCCGGCATATCCCCCTTACCGAGCTTTAACGCCGAGAGCTCCTTCACCGTAACATTGATAAAGGTACCCTCCTCTTCGGACATTTCAAAGCCGGCTCCCTCAAAGAGCTTCGAATTTAATTGAGAGACCTCTTCGAACTCGAAAAAGGAATTGTCAAGCTCATGCTCTGCTATCCTCTCATCATACTCTGAGAGCAGCTCTTTTCCCGTCTTTTCGTCCGCCGTATTCAGAGCCTTGATCTCAACGGCATAAAATTCGTTTTCCGCATCGCTCTTATATTCCCAGCCAAGAATGCCCTTCACCTTGCCCCTGCCATCCTTTGCGCCAAGAAAGCAGTAGCTTGAGCGTCCGACATTCTCATCCTCCTCAGCTGGCAAGAACTCCCGGAAATTTTCTTTTAATTCCGGCGTTAACTCGATAATCTTCATCCAAAACCGCCCTTACACCATTACGAAGCCTTCTCTTGAGCCTCTTCCTTCACGATGGTTACATCATCTCCGTATATCGTTGCAAAGTCGTCACGCATGGAGATCGTCGTAAATCCGAGCTCATCACAGGTCTTCTTAAGAGAAGCCGCCTTGTCGGGCTTTCCAAGCTCTCTCTCGGTATCGTCACATAAAACCATGAAGGCCTTGCCCTCATATTTTTTATTGCTCTTGGCGTACTGTGCCATCGACAGGTCTCCCGAGCTGTTTCCGAAAGCGAGGACGGGCACCTTGCCTATCTCCAGTGCGATCTGGCTTACCTAATTCATTTTAATGGTCTTGATGATAAGGTCTCCTCCGAGAACAACGTCATCTTCAGGAGCATACAGATAATCCAGTCCGTCCTTGCCGTCCTGTCCTGTGGCTACCATGGAATAGCTCATTCCTATGATCCTGTTGGAAGGTATCGGAAGCGTGTCCTCAATTATCCCTCTTACGACTGTACGGTCGGAGCCGCTTACGATATAGCAGATGAAATCATTTTCTGTAAGATAATTTACAAGAGATACCATCGGAAGATAGAAGGCCTCTCCGCGGGTGAGGTTGTTGAAGCCCTCTGCCTCTGTATTCATAAACTCCTTTGTATAAGCCTTGAGCTCGTCGGGAGTCATTCCCGCATAGGACTGTCCAGCAAACTTTGCATGGAGTCTCTCGTGGTTTTCAGGCATATCTCCTGTATATATACCCTCCTCAAGATCCTTTGCAAATTTCTTCATATCCTCGGGGGCCTTATAGTTCTTGTCGTAAAGCGCCCTGTGTATGAACATCATATATTCGAAATATGAGGGATAGAGCTCCCCGATCAGTGTCCCGTCCATATCGAAGCAAGCTATACGATCCTCTACCGGAATGAACTTATCGGAAGTCGGATCGGTGACCTCGGCCACATACTGCTCGATCTCGGCCTTGACCGGAGAACCCTCCGTCCAGTACTCGAGCTGCGGCTCATAGGCTGCGTAATCCTCTTCCGTGTCACCGGCCGTATTGCCGGGGAAATCGATTACCTCCCCTCCCCCTCTTACAGCGTCAACCTCGGCCTGCGTAGTGTCGACATTGACCTCTCCTGTTGTGGGATCGACACTTATCGTACAGCCCGCAAGCAGGGCTGCCGTCATCGACAGGGCAAGTATTGTTGCTATGATCTTTCTAATGTTTTTCATTTTTGAACCTTCCTCCTTAAAATTTATGTTTATATTTTATTTTACACTATTTTTTTTGTTTCTGCATTCACAATAATTATTCCGAGAGAGACCAGTACAAGAGCTCCCAGACCTATGAGTGAGAAGGCCTCCTGGTTCTCTCCCAGGAAGATGGCTGAAAGCAGAACACCCATCACCGGATTTATAAAGCCCAGGATAGATACCCGGCTCACGGGATTATATTTTAAGAGCACTCCCCAGAGGGTATAGGCGCCGGCCGAGATGAAGCCCATATATATGAGGTTCAATACACAGCCCGTGCTGTAGAAGGTAAGATTACCGCCCATTATAAGCCCTATAACGGCAAGTATCGCGCCTCCGATAAAAAACTGATATCCGCTCAGGACCACGGGATTCTCGTCCTTTGAAAATATCTTGATGCAGCAGCCCGACAGCGCATAGAAGAAGTCGGCGGCTATCATGGCCCCCTCTCCGGCCAGGGTTATCTCCCCCTGGGAAAAGCTTAAGTTCCCGCCGCTTAGGATCAATATCACCCCTATAAAGCCGCACATGCAGCCCGCAAACTTTTTCAGCGTCATTTTTTCCAGTCTGAAGATGTACGCCGCAAAGAGTATGGTAAAGAAATTGCCGGAGGCGTTGATAATCGAGCCGCGCACTCCCGTGGTATTTGCCAGCGACATAAAGAAAAAGTAATACTGGCCCACAGTCTGAAACAGTGAGAGCACCAGTATTAACTTGAAGGAGCCCTTCTTAGGGATTAGGAATTTGCGCGCTATTATCGAACCGAAGGCTATAGTCATGACCCCGGCTATCATAAACCTCGCTCCCGCCAGAAGTATCCTGGACGCGGTATCGTCCGGCCCAATATTAAAAATCTGATAGGCTATCTTTATCGCCGGAGTCGCGCTTCCCCAGAGCACACAGCAAAATATTGCGGTAAGCAGCGTTACCGGGAAAAAGGCCCATATGGACTTATTCTTATCTCTTTTAAAAACCTCACTCATTATATCCTTCGTCTCCTTATAATCTGTCTCCTGAGCTTGTCTTCTGTAAATGTCTCACGTGCTGTTATAACATATCATAAGCAAACTATCAATTTATACAAAAAACAGTTCTTTAAATATTTTTTCAAAAATTTAAAAAAATGCTGCCATACGCCCTTTCTGTTCCGTATAATAGTTAGGAGCTGTTACAGAATATCTTGAACAGTTCCTCAGGAACACATTAAAAATGACATTAAGGAGGATTCCATGAATATTGACAAGCGTTTAAAGGGAAATCATTTAGAGGACGATAATCTCGAAAAGGTATCCGGCGGCTTTACAGCTACCGAGGGCTATAGTGTCGGCGCGGAGATCAAATGCCCCAACTGCGGCAATGCGGATAAGCATCTTTTTGAATTCGACATGGTCGGAACACAGGAATGCGATTATTTCAGATGCCTTAATTGCGGCCAGCAGTTCTACCGTTACCTTGATGGGACGATTGAAAACGATATTTGATTAAGATCGGGGAGGGGACGTTTTCCCCCTACTCGCTGCGCGGCCCGTGCCCGGCAAAGCCGGAATATTACATTGCACGGGCCTGTACATAAAAAAGGAAAGGCTTTTAAATTCAGCCTTTCCTTTTTTTATTATCGCAAATTTTTATTATCACAAAGCCGACGCCCGGGGACGTCGGCTTTAACCTCTTTCAAACCTACATATATACCGTATAATGGCAATTGGAGCACTCTATTTTTGAGCCTCCCTCATCAAAATTTGTCACTGTAGCTTCGGTGCTCTTGCAATTTGGGCACGACCACGAAGTCCTCGCTTCCGCCGCCACTGAAGAGATCAGGCGTTTAGCTGCCCCGGTTCCCTTTCCGGTTAAATCCCCGCTTTCTCTTCCGCCACTGACATTTTCGAGTTCAGCTTCTTTCAGGCCTTTTTCCTGTTTAAGCATTTCAATCAACCTCCTGTATTAAGGAACTGTCAACGAACTGACCATGACAGTTATGCCTCATACGCCGCAGGATTCTCCAGCGCACTTATAGACAGCTCATATACCCTGCCGCAGTTGCTGCACCTTCTTCTGCCGCCCGACAATACCTCATACCTCGACACTTCCCCGCACTCGGGGCACCGGCATGTATCTACGCCCGAATTGGCGATTTCCAGGACTGCCTTCCCCTTTATCTTTCCGTCAGAAGCCTGATCGGCCTGCATTCCCCCGGAAACGTTATCCAGATCATCTTCTGGAAGTCTGTACTCATTGATCATACCCTTTTCCTCCATATAATACGAATACACCGGGCAAATCCAATGTTTGTCCGTCTCAAAGTTTTTTCTTCAACTCGGCCAGGGCCTTTTGATGCAAAAGCTTTATCCTTCCGTAGGAGATATCCATCATCTCCGAGATCTCAGTCAGTGACTTGTTGTTGTAATAGCGCAGGATAATGATATCTCGTAGCTCAGTATCCATGCTTTCAAGCGCTGACGCCAGCTCATCGAGCATTTCCTCTTCGAGATACTCTTCCTCTATATTGCTGTCTAAGGGAATCTCCTCCGAGAGCTCTCCGAATTCCTTCGACCTCCTGTAGAAATCCACAACAGCATTCCTTGCGATGGAATAAAGCCAGGTCTGAACTGACGACTTACTGTCGTCATAGCTATCATAAAAGCGGGTAACCTTGATAAATACCTCTGAAAGTATATCCTCTGCATCATCTGGAGAGCTCACCTTGCCGTTGATATAATAAAACAGTTTATCACGATAGGCACGGTAGAGCTCCTCTATCTCATTCCCTTTCGCCGCCATCTTGACCACCTTTAAGCGCATCAGCTCTTAAAATATCCACAGCTCCGGCCGCATTGACCTTTTCCAGATCCATTTCTGAAAGCACTACTATATTGTCGCTTTTTTTGTATCTGTTCTCGGTCTCACTAATGAGCCGCCCAAGCCTTGCGTTGCCGGCAAAGCGTTGAAAGTCGAATAAGGTTCTTATTCTGACTTCTAATCTTTCTTCATTCATGGCGCTGCCTCCTTTCACTTATATATACGCAGCGAATCTATCATTTGGCAGTTAACTTTAAATTTTTTATCCAAAATTTTTGAAGATCGTCATATCCACGGTATCCATCCTGATTCCAACCTGGATATCATCTGCTATATTAGCCACGATGGAGCGCTCAAGCTCCCTTAAATACTCCTCGTAATCCTCGTCCTGCAGCCTGTCGCTCTCATCCCGCACGCTCTGTCTGTACTGCTCCAGGGACCAGGTCATCGCGGTCTGGGACATGGTGTTGGACGCATCTATCCCCATCGCGCCGTATGAAAGGTTCATAATGCCGCTTTCAGCCTGCATCTGCCTGACCTCCTTATAGTCAGCTATGGCAGTTTCAAAGAGTCCTCTTATCTTTCCCATGATACCCTTATTGGCGTAATTCCTTCCGCCGGAGGAAACGGAAAGCAGCTCCTCCCTCTTTTCAAAGTGCATCTGTGTCTTGGCCTCAAGGCGTATCCTGAAATCCAGCTTATCATATTCTATCCAGAAAACTGCCTGAAACTCTCCCGTCATGGCACTGACCATACCGAGGGTCTCCTCGACCAGCAGTCTTAAATGCATCGCATCCCTTCTGCCAAGCTGCGCATCCCTGGTAACCCAATCAGCGGTCTTCAGAGCCCTTTCCATACCCGTTCCGTCATTTTTCACATAAACCTGCTCTGTTTCCATTCCATATCCCCTTTCAAAAAATCTTTTTGTACGTTCACATTTTTTATCTCTCATTACAGTTCAGCGGCCTGGACGACAGCTGAATTGTGCTATTTTTGTAACTATTCAGTACCAATGTCATTTACTTTAGCAGATTTTCGATAAAAATCGGAAATCTGCTTTTTTCT
>JAFTEI010000042.1 GCA_017453965.1 Lachnospiraceae bacterium | reverse complement strand
GGGTGGCCCTGTCGCGCCTGCTTTTGACCAAACCGGAGCTGGCCATCCTCGACGAGCCCACCAACCATCTGGACGTTGCGGGCATAGAGTGGCTGGAGGTCTTTCTCAAAAATTACCCCGGAGCCGTGCTCATCGTATCCCACGACAGGTACTTCCTGGACCGCGTAGTGGACAAGGTGGTGGAGCTGGAAAACGGCTCAGCCCGGACCTTTACCGGAAACTATTCGGCCTATGCCGAAAAAAAGGCCGCCATCAGGTCCGCGGAGCTCAAGGCCTATTTAAACCAGCTCTCCGAGATCAGGCATTCCGAAGAGGTAATAGACAAATTAAAGCAGTTTAACCGGGAAAAATCCATAAAGCGGGCCGAGAGCCGGGAAAAGCAGCTCTCAAAGGTTGAGCGCCTGGAAAAGCCCGTGGAATTAAACGATTCGATGAAGCTTAAGATATCCCCCTCCATAACCAGCGGCCGGGATGTGCTGCATGTGGAGGCCTTGAGCAAGTCCTTCCCGGGAAATCCCCTCTTTGACAATATAAGCTTCGACCTCATAAGGGGTGAGCGGGTGGCTCTTATCGGAAACAACGGCACCGGAAAGACAACGATGTTAAAGATACTTACGGGGTCTCTGGGCGCCGATGCCGGGGAATATACCTTAGGCACCAACGTGCACATAGGCTACTATGACCAGGAGCACGCGGTCCTGAACCACTCCAACACCGTATTTAACGAGATCTCCGACGCCTATCCCGATATGAACAATACCCGGATCAGAAATACCCTGGCGGCCTTCCTCTTTACCGGGGACGATGTATTTAAGCTGATCGGGGAGCTTTCCGGAGGTGAGCAGGGCCGGGTCTCCCTGGCAAAGCTCATGCTAAGCCGCGCCAATTTCCTTATTCTGGACGAGCCCACCAACCATCTGGATATGACCAGCCGCGAGATCCTCGAGGAGGCCCTGGTCTCCTATGAGGGCACTGTGCTCTTCGTAAGCCACGACAGGTATTTTATTAATAAATGCGCTACCCGTATCTTCGATCTGACCGACAACCGGATAATCGAATACAAGGGAAATTACGACTATTACCTCGAAAAGAGGGAGGAGCTGAGTCAAAGGCTCCTCGGACACGAGACGGAGACCGGAAAATTTCAGGTAAAAAAAGATGCTTCTGCCGGCTCCGACACCTCAGGTAAGGAGAACTGGCAGGAAATGAAGCGGCGCTCCGCGGAAGCCCGCCGCCGTGAAAACGAGATAAAACGCTGTGAGGAAGAGATAGCCTCCCTGGAAGAGCGCGCCGCCGAGATCGATGCTCAGCTCTGTGACGAGGAGGTGGCCCGCAATTCGGCCCTGTTAAACGAGCTCTCCGAAGAGCGCGCCGGGATCGACGAGCGCCTCGAAGAGCTCATGGAGCAGTGGGAAACACTGCAGGAATAGCCACGAGGGGGGTGTAGCATTGAGTGCAAAATATAAAAATTTAGCCAGCAGTTCTTGGTGAATAGTGCCTGCGATTAGGCTTGGGCGAGCACCTGTCTGAGCGCAGTTTCGAAGACCGCAGGTCGCGCGAAACAAGCGAGTTGCGCAGAACAAGCCGTGTTTATGAGCAGGTGCTATGAGCCTAGAACTGGCTGAGCCTTTTATATTTTGTACTCAATGCTACACCCCTATATAATCAACCCTCAAGCCGTGATTTTACAGCCTTGATAAAGTCCTGGGTATTCAGGGCGTGAACCTCCTTCAATTCGGTTATGCCCGCGAGGTCCTTTGTCATATAGCCGCTTTCCATGGTATCTATAGTAGCCTTGTCCAGCCTGTTCGCAAAATCCTGCAGCTCCTTAATTCCGTCGAGCTCACCCCGCTTCCTCAAGGCTCCGGTCCAGGCAAAGATCGTAGCTACGGAATTGGTGCTGGTCTCTTCACCCTTAAGGTGCTTATAGTAGTGCCTCTGAACCGTGCCGTGAGCCGCCTCGTATTCATAGATCCCGTCGGGCGAAACCAGTATCGAGGTCATAAGCGCCAGCGAGCCGTAGGCCGAGCTCACCATATCGCTCATAACGTCGCCGTCGTAGTTCTTGCAGGCCCAGATCTCCCCGCCCTCGGAGCGCATGATCCGCGCCACCGCATCGTCTATCAGCGTATAGAAATACTCTATGCCTGCCTCTTCAAATTTCGTCTTGAATTCCTCCTCGTAGATTCTCTGGAAGATATCCCTGAAATTGCCGTCATAGATCTTTGAGATGGTGTCCTTCGTTGCAAACATGAGCTTCTGCTTCTTGTCGAGAGCATAGGCAAAACAGCTTCTCGCAAAGCTTTCTATCGACTTGTCCACATTGTGAACCCCCTGAATTATTCCGGGTGACGTAAATTCATGGATGGTCTTTCTGACCTCTTTACCGTCTGCTCCGGTGAAGACGAGCTCCGCCTTGCCCGGCCCGTCGATCTTCATCTCCGTATTTTTATAAACGTCACCGTAGGCGTGCCTTGCGAGAGTTATGGGATTTTTCCAGTTCCAGACATGCGGAGTTATGCCCTTTACGATGATTGGAGCCCTGAATACCGTTCCGTCCAGCATGGCTCTGATCGTGCCGTTGGGGCTTTTGTACATGCTTTTAAGGTTATATTCCCTGACCCTGGCGTCGTTCGGGGTAATGGTGGCGCATTTTACGGCCACTCCGTATTTCTTCGTGGCATTTGCAGAGTCCACGGTGACCTGGTCATCGGTCTCGTCCCTGTATTTTAAGCCAAGGTCGTAGTATTCGGTCTTTAAGTCTATATACGGCAGAAGCAGCTCATCCTTTATGATCTGCCAGATCACCCGGGTCATCTCATCCCCGTCCATCTCCACCAACGGTGTCTTCATTGCAATTTTACTCAT
>JAFTEI010000041.1 GCA_017453965.1 Lachnospiraceae bacterium | reverse complement strand
TCTCTGATATGGATCTCATGCTGTTTAATAAGCTCATAGCCTTTGACAATCTTACCCAAAGGATAATGATAATAGTCAATATAAGTACGCTAAATCCTGAGATACAGTACAACAGGGGCATGATGGAGCTGAATAATATTGAAAAGCTGATCCTCAACGGGAAGCCGAGGCGTATACCGGATGGGAGGCTTTTGAGCAGCATCAGGCCTAAATTCAGCAAGGAGGAGTACTGCAGGAAGGTCGAGAAGGTCAAGCACTATATAAAGGAGGGGGATATCTTTCAGCTGGTGCTCTCCAATCCCATGCAGGCCCGTTTTCAGGGGAGTCTGTTAAACACGTACAGGATTTTGAGGACGACCAATCCTTCACCCTATATGTTCTATTTCTCCGGCGATGTGGAGATAGCCGGAGCGTCCCCGGAGACTCTCGTCAAGGTCACCGACGGAGAGGTCAGGACCTTTCCGCTGGCAGGGACCAGGCCGAGGGGGAAGACCTACGAGGAGGACAAGAGACTGGCTCAGGAGCTGCTGGCCGATGAAAAGGAAAGGGCGGAGCATAACATGCTGGTGGACCTGGGCAGGAACGATATAGGGAAGCTTTCGGAGTTTGGAAGCGTCAAGGTTGAAAAATATATGAGTATAGAGAGATATTCTCACGTTATGCATATAGGCTCGGCTGTAAAGGGGCGCCTGAGGGAGGAATTTAAGGCGGTGGACGCAATAGATGCGGTACTTCCGGCGGGGACACTTTCCGGAGCGCCTAAGGTAAGGGCCTGTGAGATCATAAATGAGCTGGAAAGCGATAAGAGGGGGATTTACGGCGGCGCCATCGGATATGTGGACTTTACCGGCAATCTGGACACCTGCATAGGGATAAGGCTGGCGTTTAAGAAGGGCGACAGAGTTTTCGTGCGTTCGGGCGCGGGCATAGTTGCGGACAGTGTTCCGGAGAAGGAGTATCAGGAGTGTCTCAATAAGGCCAGGGCGGTCGTCGAAGCACTGAAAGGAGGGTCGTTATGATCATCCTTATAGATAATTATGACAGCTTTTCCTACAATCTGTATCAAATGATCGGAGAGATGGACCCGGATATAGAGGTATTCAGAAATGACGCCATCACTGCCGAGGAGGTCCTGAAAAAAGAGCCTAAGGCCGTGATACTCTCGCCGGGACCCGGAAAGCCCTCCGAAGCCGGGATATGCGAAGAGGTTGTAAAGATCTGCGCGGGACGGATACCGATATTGGGAGTCTGCCTCGGCCACCAGGCTATATGCGAGGCCTTCGGGGCAATGATAGTCCATGCCAAGGAGCTTATGCACGGCAAACAGTCTATAGCGAGGCTCAGCCGGTGGTCGCTGCTTTTTAAGGGGCTCCCGGACAAGACGAGGGTGGCGCGCTATCATTCTCTGGCCGTGAGGCCGGATACCCTGCCAAAGACCCTGAGGGTCAGCGCGGTTGCGGAGGACGGGGAGATCATGGCGGTAGAGCATGAGAGGGCTCCGATATTCGGTCTGCAGTTTCACCCGGAATCCATAATGACTCCGGATGGAAGGGTCATTTTAAAGAATTTCCTTGCAATAGCGGACAGTTTTCCCAGAAAGGCAAAGGGCAGGGTGATCATGAAGGAGGTACAGCCTTTTAAGCCGCCAGTGCTTAAGAGAGAAGAGGCGAAGACAAAAGAAAAGTCTGAAGAGATAAATGAGATAAAAGAGGTAAAGGAGGCCGCTGTCAAAGAGGCTGTCGTCAAAGAGACAACCGTTAAAGAGGAGGTTGTCAAAGAGACACCCGCAGAAGAGGCGGCCGCCAAAGAGACGAACGTTAAAGAAGCATCTGTTAAAGAGGGAGCTGCCAGGGAGAAGCTGGCCATCAAAGAGGCCATTGTAAGGCTGGTAAATAAAGAAAATCTGGATGCTGAAGCTGCTGAACGCTCCATGGATGAGATCCTGGACGGAAAGGCCAGCCAGATTCTTGTCTCATCTTTCCTGACGGCGCTGCAGACCAAGGGCGCTACGGGGGATGAGATAGCCGCCTGCGCCAGAAGTATGAGGGGGCACGCGTTAAGCTTTAAGCATGAGCATGAAGCCTTTGAAATAACCGGGATCGGCGGAGACAGGAGCAGCAGGTTTAATATTTCCCTGGCAGTGTCGATGATCCTTGCGGCAGCGGGAGAGAAGGTCACAAGGCACGGAAGGAGACCCGGGGGAGCCCGGGCCGGCACGGCGGACTGTCTGGAAAAGCTTGGAGTGAATACGGGCCTTGAACCAGAAAAGATATTTAAGGTATTTGAAAAGACCAATATGGCCTTTTTGCCGGACCACACCTACTTTCCGGCCATGAAATATGCAGCACCCGTAAGAAAAGAACTTCCGGTCCCAACCATCTTTGATATGCTCGGAGCTTTTATCAATCCCTCGCATCCCACAAAGCAGCTCCTCGGTGTGTTCAGGGAGGATATGCTGGTGCCTATGACCCATGTGCTGGAAAGTCTCGGAGTAAAGAGGGCAATGACAGTATTCGGTCAGGATATTTTCGATAAGGTGTCCTTAAGCGCGCCTACAAGCGTATGTGAGCTCAAGGACGGGCAGTATCAGACCTATATGATAAAGCCTGAGGACTTCGGCTTCGAGCGGTGTGACAGCCGTGAG
>JAFTEI010000003.1 GCA_017453965.1 Lachnospiraceae bacterium | reverse complement strand
GTATGTCTGGCGGAAGAGACTTCGATAATGGCGGCGGAAGCAGTTTTATGCCGTATATCAACGACAATAAAAAGGACGATGCTCCGGTTGTCCTGAAAGAATCTCCAAACGGCTACCTGAAAACTGCTGTATTGCTCAAGCTTGATGCCTACAATGCTCTTATGGTATCTCTTGAGGAAGGGAATGTAACATATTCAGATGCAGTTGATAAGCTGAACACAGTGAAGAATCTGCCTATGAGCAAGGCTCAGTTCGGTCATAAGGGGTTCGACGTCAATGATGTCAATATATATATCGCCGGACTCGAAGCTAAGATCGAAAAGAAGATCGACGAACTGCGTTAAAGCTGCGCTGGTCACAAAAAATGCATATGCCGGTCACTCGGGGAAAACCTTTCTGAGGAAAGGTTCTTCCCCGAACCACTTTTTCAAAAGGTTATCTTTCAATGACCGGCATCCGATCTGTGCGAGCAGCAATAACAGGAAGGTGATGAAGGATGAAGATAACCTTTGACGCTATACCGCTCATTGCGGACAAGATAACCGGAATAGGCTGGTGCGAGGCAGGACAGACTACAGCTATGGCAAGGCTGTTCCCTGAAAACGATTATGAATACAGCTTCTTCACCGATAAGAGCGGGACTGCGCTTGAAAGGATACGTCCTTTTGCCGGAGACAATATCGGGCTCAATACATCTAAGTTCCCGAAAAAGCTGTACAGAGGTATGTCCGCCATGCTGCCTGTACCGTATTCGCGGTTTTTCGGCGGCGATTCAGACATCACCCACTTCTTCAATTATATCGTTCCTCCGGGAGTAAAGGGAAAGACCGTCGTGACAGTTCACGATATGGTATACAAGGCTTTTCCGGAGACCGTCCGTGGCAGGACTAAGCTCATGCTGAACATGGGGCTGAAAAGCTCGATGAAGCGTGCGGACATGATAGTTACGGATTCGGAGTTCTCAAAGTCTGAGATACTGAAATACTTCCCCGAGCACGAGGAGAAGCTGAGAGTAGTTCCCTGCGGTGTGGATATGGAGCGATTCAGTCCGTGTACCGATAAAGAGCGTATCGAAGCTGTAAAGGCTTCCCTTGAAATAGAGGGGGATTATTTCCTCTACCTCGGCACTATCGAGCCGAGAAAGAATCTTGAAAGACTGATAAAGGCCTACGGACATTTTGTGGACGAGACCGGCGGCAATGCTCCATCACTGGTGCTTGCAGGAGGCAAGGGCTGGCTGTATGACGGTATATTTGCCCGTGTAAAGTCAATGGGACTTGAGGATAAGGTGCTGTTCACCAAATATGTCCCCTCAGAGGATATGACTCCGCTGATGTGTGGAGCACTGGCATTTGTTTTTCCCTCTGTATATGAGGGGTTCGGTATGCCTCCCCTTGAAGCTATGGCCTGCGGAGTTCCCGTACTCTGCTCCGGAGAGGCTTCTCTGCCGGAGGTAACAGGCGACTGCGCTGTGATATGCGACGCATATTCCATAAAGAGCATTACAAAGGGACTGCTCAGTCTGTATGAGGACGAAGCACTCAGGAAAAGTCTCAGCGGAAGAGGTCTTGAAAGGGCAAAGCTTTTCACATGGGAGCGCTCGGCTGAGATGCTTATGGAGATATACAGAGAGCTGATGAAATAAATAGCATGAAAACGGTTCTGAAGACCGTTTCGGCTATAGCAGACATGCCGGACAAAAGTTCGGAATGCGGAGGTGTTCGTTATGGATGCTAAAACAAGCACTAAAGCCACTGTACTCCTTTGCCTGGGCACAGTTTTTACGATTCTGGCTCAGGTAATCCTGTACAAGTTGCAAGACCGTAACAGGCTCGTAATTATCTGTGGGATTACAGGATACAGTCTGATGGAGTTTCTGGCATTTGGGACTTTGTTTTGCATCGGAGGGCTTCTGGCCGTGTTCATTAATGCAAAAGACACAGGCGGTAAGCCACGGAGAGCCTATAAGGCTGTGATATTTACGCTTGGGATAATAGTTCTTGAGCTTCCAGCGATATTTAACTTTTTGATGATGTTTCTTTGCTCTGCCAGAGTGCCGAGCGATCCGGAAAAAATAAAAAGTCCGGACGGTAAGCACTTCATCGTCAGAACATCCGACACGGCAGAGGGGCATTCGATCTATTGCTATTACATCAAGGATTATGGCATAATCTACCGCCCTATATTCGAGGATTTTGAAAGAAAGTCCGATCCGGAGCTCCAATGGACTGACGAGGGCGTAATATATGAAGGAAAACTTTACGAATACTGAGGTGAGAAAATGAGCGGGAAAAGGCTCAGG
>JAFTEI010000040.1 GCA_017453965.1 Lachnospiraceae bacterium | reverse complement strand
TGGAGAAGAGGCGCTTAACCCTTCAGGAGGATCCCGAGATAGCGGTCGCCGTTGAAATACAGAATCAAAGATATTCCCACAACCTCTTTGCTGTGGATATGATGAAGATGACCCGCGAGAAGAGCGCTCCGGACCCCAATGCCGGCAATGTTCCGGAAAACACCCTCCTTAAGGAGGAGAAGAAGGCCGAGCTGCCTGTAAACGTAGTAGACATGAAAAATGCCGAACAGCAGTTGGATGTCACAAAGCTTAAGGAAGGGAAAAAGGAGGTCGTTAAAAATAAGACCGAGCAGAAAAAGAAGGAGGAGCTGCCGCCGGAGGATCGGAGCCTGCCCGCGGAGCTTAAGGAAACGCTTCAGTCTATAGCCAATGATAAAAGATGGGCCTCAGGCTACTATAAGGGAATAAAGGAGGCTGCAAAGAAGCTTCTGTCCCTGGACTTAAACGACAATAAACAGGGAAAGCAGGTATTTTCTACCATGGCGGAGCTTATGAACTCGGCTATCCTCTACAGGGATAAGAGACCTGGAAAGAGGCTTCTGCGTAAGGGAAGGGAGCGGGCCCAGTGGGTGGATTCCCTCATGGCAGGCATGAAGGATTTTACCTTAGACAAGAACCCGGTCTATATGTATAACATTACCAGGGAGTGGCAGGATAAGCTTGTGGATAAAAAGGGTTATCCTGCGCATCTGAAAAAATGGATGAAAGCGGAGGCGGAAAAGATTCCTACCAGCATCCCTGATATGAAACTTAAAGTCAGCGAACATACCTTTGCATATTACGTGAGCACTACATACGCCTCACGGCTCAAGGAGATGGGTGATAAAGACGGATGGCAGGATGCAGTAAAGAAAACGAATAACCAGGCCACCAGAATAGCGGGAGTGGTCTCCGGTTATGCTTTCGGCAATTTCCATACCGATGGAACTGCCGCGGACGAGGAGTCGCAGAAGCTTCTGGACTCCAAAGAGGCTAATATGAAGAGACTGCAGAGTACCGTGCCTGCCGGAAGGGCGGAGGCTTTAAACGGGATCATTAAAAAATACCTTGAAATTAAGATAACTCCGGAAATGTTCGCCCCTGAGTATCTTCTTAGTCATTTAAGCGTATATGCAAAGCTGTCAAGCGCCTTCACCTTGTGGGAGAATGTCTTTGGAGAGAAGTCCGATAAGGTCAACGCCGCCTATTTAAAGACCTTACCCAAGAGAGTACGGAGACAGGTGGAATTTGTAGATAAATGCCTTAACGTTTTTCAGGCGATTAACTCAGTCGTCGGACAATTTACCGGAGTATCTGAGCATGGACTCAGGCAGAGCAATGATGAAACCAAGGAGTTTCTGGAGGAACAGAAGAAGTATTCTCATTTGATCAAACAGCTTTCGGATATCATGAAGGGGAAGCCGGGTAAGCTTCAGGTCGTGGAATACAAGCGCGGCATGGCTGTACAGGAAGGGGTCATCTATTATTCCGACTCTAAGAAAGAGGGAATGCCTAAAAACACCATTCTCGTGCCAAATGGCGTGAGCAATGCTGTTATGAATGCGCTGGCAAGGCTGACCGAGAATTTAAATCTGTACAAGGATCATCTTAATGACGATGTAGATATGTCCGAGGAGCTTACGAAGGGCGGGACAGGCGTTAATGATGAGCTTGTAAAGGATGTGGAGCTGCAGGAGGGCGAGGGCTCTGCTGCCGTTATGCTTGCAGACAAGCAGACCCAATTCTATAGGGATGTGATGAAAGGCATTGGTGCCGAGGTCGACGAAAATCATTCTGTACTATATTTTATCCAGCTGGCAAAGGATGTTTCCTTAAGAAACGAAAAGATTCAAAAGGTTCTGGATACGAATAAGGACCTTACTGAAGAGCAGATAACCTCTCTCACTGACGAGCTCAATGCAAATAAGGAGCTGATCCATACTGTGACGCAGAAAGAGGTCAGGGATAATATGGTAGTTCAGGCCGGTACAGTGGCCAAGTCCCTCTACTTTGAGGATCATAAGGCTGAAGGAAGAGCCGCTGTACCTAAGGCGATGGAAACCGAAAAGAAGACCATGGATGAGGTCAGAAAGAAAATGGCAGAGGCAGGTATCTGATAGTATCGGATAGCTCAGGATGCCAAAGGGCTGTCGCATTAGAACAAAATATAAAAGGCTCAGCCAGTTCTAGGCTCATAGCACCTGCTCATAAACACGGCTTGTTCTGCGCAACTCGCTTGTTTTGCGCGACCTGCGGTCTTCAAAACTGCGCTCAAACAGGTGCTCGCCCAAGCCTATTCGCAGTCACTATTCACCAAGAACTGCTGGCTAATTTTTTATATTTTGCTCTAATGCAACAGCCCTTTTGGATTACAATTACTATAATAGATGAAAATTTGTATTAAAATCAAAAGGAGAATTTTGTAATGGCGGGAGTTTTACAGGTAGTAAAGGACAGTATCAATCTGGTCATTCTGTTATTCGGAATAGTGCTTACAGCTTTGCTCTTCTATAATGGATCAAAGCTGTCATCCCACAAGAGCCGGATAGACGAGGCCGTTAGCCGGAAAAATAAAAAGTGGGCGGTGAATCCGGTGGACGGCACGGTCATGGATGAGGATGACGTGGATGCCGCTATCACACCTGATACCATAAGAAAATACGAAAGGGATTTTAATAAGGACTGCGCACTGCATAACGTGTTTTCCCAGCTTATACCGATCTTTCCTCTTATGGGTATCTTGGGGACGGTAGCGGGTCTTATGCTGGAAGTAAATTCCCAGGATATTAACGGAATGATGGCGTCAATGGATACGGCACTATCCTCCACGTTTTTCGGCCTGATATTCGCTATACTTTTAAAGTTTGTGGACGCCATATTTCCATCGAGGATAATCGAGGACGTGGATGTAATGCTCGAGGATTACAGCAAGAAGCTGGATCTGGCGGAAATGATACAGAAGCTACGGGCTTAAGCGAGGGTAAGAGATGCGAAGAAGGCGTAGAAATGGAAACGGTGTAAATATCGATCTTACATCGCTTCTTGATGTGGTATTTATTCTTTTGCTTGTGGTTATATGCAGTTACATTAATGAGAAGCAGGAGAATGACAGGGATGCGGCGCTCGCACAGGAAGAGATGGCAGCGGCGGTGACCGAGGCCGAGGCCAATTCAAGGGCCTATGAGGATATGCTCAAGACCCAGAGCGAGCTGCAAAAGTACGTATGGGCGGCGTCCATCGTGGTGCCCTTCGAGCCCGATGAAATAACCCTGCGGCACATTAAGGTGCTCTCGGAGGATGAGGAGATCGTAACCATCGACCTGGTCGGAAACGATGTGGCGGAGGCTGTGGAGGAATTTAAGACCACCCTTAAGACTTATATCGAAGCTCACCCGGACCGGCCGGTCATCCTGTCACTCAATGAAAATAATGACAAGATACTCTACAGGGATGAGAGGGCGATAGAAGAGGTTTTGAATGAATTAATGAGATCCTACGATAACGTATATCTCAGATAGAGGTAAACTCTATCTGAGATACGCTCCGCAAGGATGTGCACGGATTCGGACAGGTATTTGTCTGCTAAAGCAGACCCGAATCCGGCACCAAGACTCGCAAGCGAGTCTTGAAATAAAAGGGAGCATAAGCGAGGAGTAAAATTGATAGCAATTATTATGATAATCGCCGGAGCTGCCGCGGTAATATACGGGCTGATCGGCCTGATAAGAATAGCGCTGCTGCCCCTCATTCGAGCCCATCAGGTGGTCTTCAACAGAAATGACGACTATCTTTTTTATGAAAACGCCCAGGGCCGGAGGGTTTTAAAAAGCCAGAAAAAGTTTCTCCTGAACATTTACCTTACACTGGTGATCGTCGGAAGCCTCGTGGCAATAACCGGCTTTTATGCGGGCTTTACCGAACATGGCCAGGATTTCTGGCTGTATAAAAGGCTCTTTCCCGCCAAAGAGGCGCCCCGCAACGACATAATAAACGAGGAGGGACAGTATATCTCGAAGGAGGGCAAGGAGTACAACTATTACATCCTGATAAGGGGCTCTGAGATATATTTTAAGGACGAGCTGTGCGAGGATCATGCGGCCGTAGAAGACAGGCTCAAGGACTTTGACCGGACGAATACGATAGTGATCCATGACGATTTTGCAGTCTCCTCCGAGTATCATTTTGTGACCGGTCTGTTGGAAAAATCGGGAATTCATTATATAGAGGAAGGCAACTGATGAAGAGGAAGGTCACTGTACTTCTTTTAATGCTGACAGCCCTTGCGTGGCTTACCGGCTGGGGAAAGAAAGAGGTCAGATTATTGGACAGCAGCAAGCTCATAGATTTAAGCAAGGCTATAGAGCTGGCAAAGCCCGGAGGGTCGGCGGGGGATTCGGAGGAAGATACCGGAGAGACAGAGGCAGCGCTCAGCAATGCTGCCGGAGTCTCGGGGAACGCTTCCCGGGCGCTGCAGGAAAGCCTGTCTCCGGTTTCCCAAAGGATAGTCATAAGGGTCAGGGGAGAGCAGATCTTCTATACCCATGGAAGATACAGTCAGGACGATATATCTGCCGCCGGGCTGGAAAGCGCCCTCCGGTCTGACTATGTCTCCGGCAGTGAGGTCGTCCTTATGGAGGATTTCGCCGAGGCCCACGTATATAAGGAAGTGTGCAGGGTGCTCGAGGAGCTGAAAAACGGTATCGGCCTGGTTTACGAGGAAGAGCGGGGAGGTGAGTAGGTCTTGAAGGGTAGGAAGGTAATTTCGCTATGGCTTTTGCTCCCCGTGGTGCTGCTGCTTTGCGGCTTCTTTTTCGACAAGCCCACCGTGCTGGTGGACACGGACAGGAACCGGGTCTATGAATACATCCGCGCGGATCAGATTCTGTCCGATTTTTCGGACAATGAGGAGGGGACAAGAGATAAATATATCTATGGCTGTTACCTCGTTTCGGGGAAGGTTAAGAGCGTCTCCAACACTGGAGATACTGT
>JAFTEI010000039.1 GCA_017453965.1 Lachnospiraceae bacterium | reverse complement strand
CACGCCAGCTCGAGGCCTTCCCCATGGTGATATTGTAGATTCCCAAGAACACCAGCGGAAAAAAGACCATGGCTATGGCTTCCCCAAGGGTAGCGCGGAAATATATGTCGATCAGGCGGAAGGGCGCAAGAGTATAGAGCACCGCGGCAAGAATGGCGCCTCTCCGGCTGCCGGCTATACCTTTGCCACAGAGCCAGGCCGTATAACAGGAAAATATATTTACCAGGAAAAATGATGCCTTCCAGGCTCCCAGGGCCGAAACCCTCATAAGCCTTAAGAGCGCTGGGATATACAGGAATATATTTGGATAAAGAGTGCCTATATAACCGTGTCCATAGGCCGCATTTGGATAGATGACCGCAGGAAACTGCCCGTCCAGAAGAGCGTCCTTTACACCCTCTATCCGCATCATGTGAAAGGCCATATCGTGACCATAGAGAAAGCCCTGCGCAAAGAGGGGATAGGAGGCCGCAAAGACGGCCGCGGCTCCCAAAACCGCCTGTATCGGAATGTTTTTTTTCTTTACTACAATATAAATATCCAGGAATACTGCCAGAATTATAAGCAGAAGACCCATAAGGAGGTTGTCGCTGTAGATGAGCGCTCCTCCCCGGGCGGTTATCAGCAGATGCTTGATGGTCACCCTGCCCTCTCCGTCGTAGAAAAAGCAGACCGTAAGATCATTTATCTCCCTGTCGGTCGTAAATTCAAAGCTTGTCCTGCCCTCGTCAGCGGGAAGCTCCTGACTGTAACAGGCCTTTTCCCCGTCCATCAGAGAGACACGGGCGCCGTCGCCGTTTTCATGGTCGACCTCAATAGAAAAGGAGCCCGCGGGTAAGTCAACAGACCGACTTACCGCAAAGAGCCCCTCTTTATCCGTCACTGAACCAGCTTCAACGCTTAAAACCCCCGCCGACACGTCGCTTTCGGAGGCTTTAACGTTGAAGGAATTAAAATCCATATATATCTCATCGTCGGTCTGTATTCTCAAGAAGGTGAATGCCGCAACGATCACGGCAAACACTATGCAGACCGCATGACGTCCGATTTTCATATTTAAGCTTAGAATATTCTACGTACAGCCAGAGGCGTTCTGTAGTTCGCGCTGGAAACCTTGATACCTGTCGCCGCAGTGGAGGCGTGTACTATCTGTCCGTTTCCGATATAGATACCAACGTGACCGGAATAGCATACGATATCACCCGCCTGTGCATTGGCCAGTCCGCCCTGTACGGCTGAACCCACCGACCTGTCTCCACCGGAGGAGTGGGGCAGTGATACACCAAAGTTCCTGTATACGCTCATTACGAAGCCCGAGCAGTCAGCACCGTTTGTAAGAGACGATCCGCCGTAAACATAAGGATTGCCGACGAACTGCAGGGCGTAATTCGCAACCGAAGCTCCGGTTCCGGAACCTGACGCGGAATATGAACCGCCGCCTGAGCCCTTGGATGAGCTGCCGTTCTTGGAGCCCGTACCGCTATTCTTGCTGCTGTTCTTCTTCCTGTTCTTTCTTTCAGCCTCAGCAGCAGCCTTTCTTGCGGCCTCTCTGGCCTCAGCCTCTTTCTTGAGACGAGCCTCCTCTTCCTGCTTCGACTCTGCTCTTACAAAGTCGGTAAATAACTGGACAAACTCTGCGCTGACGTAGCCGTCACCTTCCTCGACGGAAACCTTTACCCAGCCGTCTTCCGTCTCTTCGGATACAGTAAGTTCATCGTCCATGGGAACCATACCGATGACCTCGGCCTCCTTCGAGGGCTCCTTACGTACATAGAGGGTGGTCGTTATGACCTTGGCCATTCTTGTACCGACCTCCTGTGCGAGGCCCTTCGCCTCTTCGCCCCGGACTACATATTCCTTCTTAACATATCCAACCGTATTTCCGGATTTGATCTTTACCCAATCGCCCGCGTCCTCGAGCTCGTCGCCCACGGACTTATTATAGAGCTTGCCGACTACCTCACTCTCCTCGGTCGGCATCTGGCGCACATTCACATAGTCATTGACCCTGGCGATGACCAGATTCGTAAAGTCCTCCGTCTTAATGGAGGATGCACTTGTAACAGCGTCCACAAGGCTCATACTGCCATCGAAGCCCGTTGTATCCGTGCCGGATTCTGCTCCCGCGGTAACCGAATCTATTCCCTCGGAGGAAACGGTGTGCTTCTTTTCCTCCTCATGCTTTTCTTCTTCCTTTTCCTTGGGAGCGCCCGCGCCGGCTGTAAGCGCCTCGTCAATATTGCTGACGCTCTCCTCTCTTATGACTATCGTTCCGCTGAAGCCCTCGGTCCTGGAATTGGAGCTGACCTCCGTTTCCTCCGGTGCCGATGCCGGCTCCTGTTCCGGTGTCTCTTCCTCCTCAGCCGCATAAACGCTCGTGCCGAATAAACCCTTGTCGGGTTTAAGCTCAGGCTGCTCCACAGGTGCGAGAGAAGCCGCCACCTGCTCGATATATTTCTCACTGACCGAGCCTGTCTTTTTTACCTGCTCCGCCCTGATAGCGGTCACCGACTTGCCCTCGTTCAGGGCACGGGCTATCCCCGCAACGGGAAGGGAGCCCTCGGTGGTTGCCGCATATATATAATTTGAAGGTATCAGACTTACTGCTACCGCGCCTGCCAAGCCAAGCGCCATGCATTTTGTCCATAAATGTTTTTTCATAAAAACAGATATTCCTTAAATGTTACAATTTTGTTAAATT
>JAFTEI010000038.1 GCA_017453965.1 Lachnospiraceae bacterium | reverse complement strand
CTTCGTACTCCATATCAGTAGCAGGACGGATATTCTCCGCTCCGCAATCAGGACATCTCTTTATGCTACTGCTTCCCTTAAACATAAATCTACATTCATTGCATGTACAGATCATCATCTTGTGGTCCCTCCCTCAACTTCATCAAGATGTAGTTTAGCACTTAATAATAAGCTTGTATAGATTACATAAGATTTTTTTAAGGTATTTGGGATAATAGAATATATTTATGACCACATACCTTGAATAATAGTCAATGCTCAAGTAAGATAGTATTCAGAAAGCTCGTGATAGCCGTTGTTAGATCTGCGCAAGCAGAGCAGGCTGCGATTTGGCGGGCGCTGAATTGCAACAAAAAATTTAAGAAACGGAGATGAGAGTATGACAGTAAACGAGATTATCGAAAAAATGAAAAAAGGAAACGAGGCCTACCTTAATGCCACTTCAAACAGTGGAGATATTTCTCCGGCGATAAGGAAGGATACCAAGGAGAATGGGCAGCATCCCTATGCGGTGGTGGTCACCTGCTCCGATTCTAGGGTCATTCCGGAGGCCGTATTTATGGCAGGCATAGGAGAGCTCTTTACGATCCGTGTTGCCGGAAATGTTATGGATGACCATCAGCTGGGAAGCGTGGAATATGCGGTAGACCATCTGGGTAGTCCTCTTGTGCTCGTACTCGGACATACTAATTGTGGGGCGGTAGGGGCTGCGCTGGAGGGCGGTGCACCGTCGTTTATCAAGTACATAACTGACGAGATCAGTAAAGCGGTGGGGGATGAGAAGGACCCCTATAAGGCCTCCAAATTAAACGTTGAGCACAGCGTTGCGGTCATAAATGAAAAGCTTACAGAGATCAAGGGTAAATGTGAGGTCAAGGGCGCTATCTATGACATTGAAAGCGGAAAGGTGGAGTGGCTGTAAGGCCTTAAAATACTATGGACGTATATAAAGCTAGCGAAAAACGTTATGAAAAGATGAAGTACAATCACGTAGGGAAAAGCGGTCTGAAATTTCCTGCAGTGTCTCTGGGCTTTTGGCATAATTTCGGAAGCAAAGATAATTATGACAATATGAAAGCTATATGCAGAACCGCATTCGACAACGGGATCACCCAGTTTGACCTTGCAAATAATTATGGTCCGGTATATGGAAGCGCCGAAAGCAATGTCGGCAGGATACTGGAGGAGGATTTCAAACCCTACAGGGACGAGCTGGTCATTACCACCAAGGCAGGCTACGATATGTGGGATGGCCCCTACGGAAACTGGGGAAGTAAAAAGTACCTGGTGGCCAGCCTGGATCAGAGTCTTAAGCGGCTGGGCCTGGACTACGTGGATATTTTTTATCACCACAGGATGGACCCGGAGACCCCTCTGGAGGAGACGATGGAGGCCTTGGCGTATATAGTACAGAGCGGAAAGGCTTTATACGCGGGGATCTCCAATTACGATAAGGAGCACACTGAGAAAGCTGTTGAACTGATGCGGGAGCTTCATTGCCCGTTGATAGTAAATCAGAGAAGGTATTCCATCTTTGACAGGACGATAGAGCGCGATGGAGTCAAGAGCGCCTGCAGGGAGCTGGGTATGGGAATAATCGCTTTCAGCCCTCTGGCGCAGGGAATGCTTTCCGACAAGTATTTAAACGGCATCCCGGAGGACAGCCGCATAGCGAAGGACGGACGTTTTCTGCACAGAGAGGACATTACTGCTGAAAAGCTCGATAAGATACGTGCCTTAAATGACATTGCGGGAAAGCGCGGCCAGAGTCTTCCACAGATGGCCTTGTCGTGGGTGTTAAAGGACGATGAGGTGTGCTCAGTGCTTATCGGGGCATCCCGCCCGGAGCAGATCATTGAAAACATCTCGGCTATAGAGAATACGAAATTTACCCGGGAGGAGCTGGAAGAAATAGACGGGATATCCCCGGTGTGATTATATTTAAAAGTAAACGCCAGATTTATCAAGAGTTTACTTTAAAGCTTCTGAAAGCATCTTTAACTTTTTGCTTATCCTGTCTTACGTAGTGCTTTTTGGTGGTATTTACATCGGAATGTCCCAGCATGGACGCTGTCAGAAAAATATCACCTTCTCTTTCCTGAAAGGCTGTACCAAAGGTGCTCCTCATCTTATGCGGGGTGATGTGCTTCATTGGGAACAGCCTTTTTCCTATTTTTTCAGTCATAGCCTGAATGGAGCGCACGGCCAGCCTTTTGCCGCGGCTTGATACGAAAAGAGCCTTCTCGGATGAGCTTTCTCCGAGAAAAGAGAGCCTTTCTGAGTCCATATATTCCCGAAGAGCTGCCTTTACACTCTCGCTGAGACCCAGAATATCATACCGTCCACCCTTCCGTATAATACGGATCTCATTGTGCACAAAATCTATATCATCGACGTTTATCCCCTCGGCCTCGGAAACACGGATACCCGTATTGAGCAGGAGATAAAACAGAGCGTAATCGCGTTTACAGGTTTTGGAGTGATAGGCACGCTCATGCTCATTCCATATATCTCCTGTTTTAAGAGATCTTAAAAGCAGCTCCACCTCATCATCCTCCAGCACTGTTATGGGGTGATCCTTCTTTTTGGGAGGGTGGAGCTTGGTCACGGGATTAGAGGCTATTGCGTCGGTATCATACAGGTAGGTAAAAAAGGAGCGAAGCGAAGACAGACGCCTGGACAGCGCCGCATCCTTGTTGCTCCCGTATCTCCCGTCCTTTTCGTATGAACGAAGGAAATGCATATATTCCTCAAAGTCCTTCCTGTCCAGCCTTTCAATGGCTTCAAAAGGAATGTCCCGTATGCTGCATTCGGAATACAGGGGGTTTTCAGTTTGAATATAATAAAAGAAAAGCTGAAGGTCATAGGCATAGGCTATCCGCGTCCTTATCTGCGTCCTGTTTTCGAGGGAAATGAAATAATCCCTGCAGTAGGGGGGAAGCCCATTTTTTATGATACCGTTCAGCTTTTCGTTATAAATTCTGTTTTTTTCCAGGTGATAAGCAGGCTTTGTATCCATATCGCCAAACCGTTTTGTCAGGCGTCCTGCTTCACGTGTCAGGACTGCGCCTGAAAGTCCTTTACTGCCTTAAAGAAGGCTTCTATATTTTCCCAGGGAGACATAGGAGGTATGTCGCAGCCTGAGGATATGACAAAGTTATCATATTTCGAGCATTCGCTCAATACCTTTTTGGTAGCCGCATATATGCTGTCGGGAGTCCCGTTCCTGAATTCGCCGGAGGGATTTACATTTCCCATGGCTATGCAGTTCGAGGGAATGTGAGGCATCATATCTGACATCTCTATTGCGTTTCCGAAGTGGAACATGCGGCAGCCGTTATTTACAATAGTATCGACCGTGGCTACAGCCGAATTGCCGCAGTTGTGGTATACCACGAGAAAATTCTCGTCCTGTACAGCCTCCACGAGCTTTTTCATATAGTCAGCCGAAAATTCCTGAGCGAGCTCGCCTGACATGAGACCTGCAAGGGGTTCCGCTACAACAACTCCGTCAACTCCCGCTTCTTTATAGGCCAGGCTGTATTTGATCAGGAACTCCGTTACCTTTTTAAGGACCTCGTGAACCATTTCAGGCTCATCATAGCAATATATCATGGCCTCGGAAACATCCATAAGCCTCCCGGCCAGGGAGAAGGGACCGATGATGCCTGCGAACAGCGGTCTGTCCGTTACCAGTTCCCGGGCTTTTTTCATAGCATCTATATTCGTACCTGTTCTGCCGGCACCTACTTCAGGGACCTTCAGAGCCTGTGCGTCCTCCATTTCTTCAATGATGGAGCCGATAACAGTAGGAACCTCTTCCTTGGAATAACGTATTTCTGAACCGAAGGCCTCGGCTTCTACGGAAAGATCCATGTAGCTGACAGCAGCTGCGGTGTCAAAGGAATCTGCTATGAGCTTAATGCCTTCGGCCTGTTTATCGCTGTCTTTTACGATATCCTCGACCGCTATTCCCATTTTCTGGATAGCAGGGAAAGAAAGCACAGGAAGAGCTTTTTTGCTTTTGTTTGCAATTATTTCATCTACCCATTTGTACATGTTGCGTGCCATATAGTTCCATCCTCCGTAATATAAAGTATTTTGTGTAGATAATACACAAAATAAAATTACTTTAAAATGTCAATTTGGTACATTTTCATGTAAATTTTTCACCTGCCCGCGTATTTTATTGATAAAGAGAGTAAAAAGGGCTATATTGATCGATATGGAGGGATAGCTACTATTCAGCACACTGAATGTGCGCTGAATTGTAACGAGGTATATGTCAGATGGATAATGCTGTTGAGCTGGTAATCGCGGAAGGCAGGGAGCTTTATATAGATAAAGATATTGTCTTTAAGCAGATAAAATGCGATAAAGACAACCCCATGTATGAGGAGTTTGAAGAGGAATTTGAAGAGCTGCTGCCGGAGGTTCTGGCGGCTTTGCGGCCAAGGGCGGCCCTAAAATTTGATGAATATCCGGAGGGACTTAAGGGAGGAAGCTTAAGACCCCAAACCGGAATACTGTATCTGATTGCCACTGTCGGACAGGAAATATGCGATATTACAAGCCGGTATTTCAGCAGCGGCGACTATGTCAAGGGAATGCTCGCCGATGCCTGTGCTTCGGCGGCGCTCTTTTCGTTCGAGAAACCGATATTCGTAAAACTCAGACAGATGTGTGCCGAAAGGCATGTAGGCATTAAAAAAAGATATGAGGCTCCCGGACACGTTCCGATGGAGATACAAAGGTGTGCCTTTGACAGCCTCAATGCCGCAGAGACCCTGGGACTTAAGATATCAGAAGGCTATATGTACGATCCTGTAAAATCCACCTGCCAGGTCTTTGAAACGGTGGACAATGAAAGGATACTTCATCTGACCCATGGCTGTGCAGACTGCTCCAATATGGACTGTCCCCACAGGACAGAGAGTATCGTGGTCCGTGTAAAGGCTGAGGGCGGGGATTATGAATTTACCGCAGTTCCCGGCAGCGGACTCATGGAGGTGCTCAAAGAAAACGGAATTCGTCTGAATGCCATGTGCGGAGGCGCAGGAAGGTGTGGAAAATGCGCTGTCAGGCTCCTTGAAGGGAGTATTGAAATATCCGGTGACGACAGGAATGCTTTCAGCGAGGAAGAGCTGCGGCAGGGGAAAAGGCTGGCCTGCAGGGCGGTCTTGAGTGAAAACTGCCGGATCGAGCCGGTACACGAAGCAGAAGAGGAGATGCTTTCACTGAGCCTTGATAAAACCTTCGAGGGACTCTATGGGGACAGCGACCTTGGCATAGCAGTAGATATTGGAACCACGACCCTGGCTCTGACGCTGATTGATATGGAGGATGGAGGGATAATTGATACCTATACCGCTATCAATCCCCAGAGGGCTTTCGGAGCCGATGTTATCACCCGGATAGAGGCAGCAATCCGGGGGAGGGCGGAGG
>JAFTEI010000037.1 GCA_017453965.1 Lachnospiraceae bacterium | reverse complement strand
GGCTTTACGATGATAGACACCACCGAGGACGGCTATTACTTCACCAAGGGTAAATGCATTCATATCAACTGGAAGAAGACCGGAGACTACACTCCCACCCGCTACTACGACGACAGCGGCAAGGAGATACAGCTCAACACCGGAAAGACCTATATCGCCATCGCCCAGAAGGGCAGAGAGGTTAAATTTAATTAATTAGAAAAGGTAAAGAATACCGGGGCTTATTACAGGCCCCGGTATTTTTTTCTGAGATATAATGAAAGTGCTATGATTCCTGCCGTTTCGGTTATGTGAAAGATGACTGAGGTCCAGACGACCCCTATGAGCCTCCCGAAGATATTGAAGGTGTACATCTGGAAGACGGAGAAGGACAGCAGAAACGCCCCGGTTATGGAGGCTGTTATTATCTTTAACAGCCTGTCATTCAAAAAGATTCCTGTCATCATCACCCCCAGGAGGATCGCAATCAGCATACCCAGATACTTAAACCCGTGGGTGCTGTTGTACAGCGATATAAAGGAGGTACCGGTCAGCATCTCTCCGTTTGCGAGGAGCAGGGTGAGCTCATTTACGAATTTCCTGTACTGCAGTGAGGTTATATCGTATACGAACTGCGTCCCTATGAGTATGACGGCCCATATCTGTAAGAGGCGGCTTATGGCATCGGCCGAAAGGGAGGAAATTTTCTTGCCGAAGACCTCCTCCTGAAGCCTTCCCATTTCGGCAAGGTCGTCCTTTTCGACCACTCCCATATATTTTGACACCTTCCTCCAGGCGACGATAAATACTATCAGCATGACCAGAAGCCTGATAAAGGAAAACACCAGCTGGGATATCCAGATATAGTTGTCCGTCATAGCCGGCAGAAACAGATTGTTGCTTCTTAAGATCAGCCTGACCAGAGCCGACAGCCCCATCGTCAATATGTTCAAACCCGCTGCCCACAGGAGTGTACGGGACAGAAGGTGTTTATGACTCCCGAAATACATATTTTAGAAGCCAGGCTCTATATCCTGACGGCTTATCCTGGGAACCTCGTCCTGATGGAGGTAGCGCGTGAGGCATTTGACCAGGAAATCGTGGTCGAGCACGTGGTTTAAGCCCGAGCAGAGCACTACGCCTATGACCCCGGAATCCTCGAGCCTTATGGGGAAGCCTCCGCCGCAGCAGGCAAAGATCTTCTCGTCCAGGAACTTATCCTCCATGGTCTGGTCATTGTTCCTAAGCTGGGTAAAGAGCCGCAGCGAGCTCATCTCCATCCTTATCACGGTGTTGAACTTTCTCTCCATCCAAAAGACGTTGTCGAGATTCGTAGTGTCCATGAGGTGCTGGAAAAGTATAGCCCCGTTGGAAAGCCTTATCTGCAGCGCCACGTTTATTCCCTTGCGCTTGGCCTCCTCCACCATGAGCTTTCCCAGCTCCCAGGCGTCGTTATTTGTAAAATGGGTAAATTGCAGGATATCCTCCTGCATCTTCAGTACATTGATCACATCCTCAACAGTTTTTTCCTTGTCCATTTATTTGTCCTTCCTTTCCCGTTTTTATTCTCCTGTTATATCCTTTATCAGGAATTCTCTTCCCGTTCCCTTTATCAAAAAACCGCTGCCGCCGCATTTCGGGCAGTTAAAGCTTCCTCTGTGCTCAAACTCCTCACCGCAGCTGCCGCATCTTAAACGTGCATAGGTCTT
>JAFTEI010000036.1 GCA_017453965.1 Lachnospiraceae bacterium | reverse complement strand
TCGAGTAAAAAAGCTGTCCCATGGCATCCAGGAGAACCCGCATGAAGTTTCCGAAGGTCAGCTCCTTCACATCCGGTATCACGTAGACCGCAAGCCCTTGAAGTCCTGTTCTGGCGGTATTGCCTTCGCCATAGGATAAGGTGAGGGCGAAGATGGATATTGCAACAACTACCAGGATAAGAATTGGCATCAGTATTCTGGATATTTTTTCGATTCCCTTGTCTATGCCCTTGTAGATCACCAGGGCGGTCAGGAACACAAAAGCCACAGTAAGCACCACCGGCTCCACGGGGGATGTGATAAAGTCAGTAAAATAGCCGTCTTCTATGGCCGCTCCCCCGCCTCCGGTGAGATAGACCCGGCAGTATTTTAAAACCCAGCCCCCGATAACGCAGTAATAGGGCAGGATCAAAAAGGGCACTATGACCGCAAAGAGCCCTATCCATCTCCACTTGGGATGAATGGCGCCGTAGGCCCTTAGGGGCGACTTTTTAGTCTTCCGGCCTATCGACACCTCCGATACCAGCAGGGTAAAGCCGAAGGTCACCACCAGCACCAGATAGGTGACCAGGAATAAGCCGCCTCCGTTTTTCGCCGCCAGATAGGGGAATCTCCATAAATTCCCCAAGCCCACGGCACTTCCCGCCGCGGCAAGTACAAAGCCTAAAGATCCTGAAAATGATTTTTTCTCCTCCATAAATGTGTTTTCACGCTCCGTTTTTATTATTTTAGTTTTAGTACAACGCTGATCAAAGCTGATCAAAACTCATGGCACTTCTCCGCGCGATGCAAGGCAGTTCCGCGGGCGATGCAGGACAGTGCGCGGGCGCGGGTGCCTTTTTACGCGGATTTTTGTCACAGCCGCCAGTAATCGTAGCCATTATCCTCAAAGGACTTTTTGTCCAGGATGCCCTTTATATCCGCCAGCATTTTAGGGCTGCCGGCCTTTTCCCGGTAAAACTTAGCCAGGGTCTCCGGGGTATAGCTCTTAAATTCCTCATGCGCCACGGCCAGGATCACGATGTCCGCGTCATGGATATCGGAAATATCCGTAAACTCCACCCCGTAGAGCCTTTTGGCCTCTCCCGCGTCGGCGTAAGGATCGGCTATTACAGGAGTGACCTCGAACTCCTTGAGCTCCTGCACTATATCAATGACCTTGGTATTCCTGGTGTCGGGGCAGTTTTCCTTAAAGGTAAAGCCCAGGATCGCCGCCCTGGCCTCCTTGACATTTATATTGTTTCTTATCATGTTCTTGACGATGGTCTGGGCAACGAATTTACCCATATCGTCGTTGACCCGCCGCCCGGATATGATTATCTGGCTGTGGTAGCCCAGGGCCTCCGCCCGGTAGGTCAGATAATAGGGGTCGATGCCTATGCAGTGCCCGCCCACCAGTCCGGGCCTGAAATTCTGGAAATTCCACTTCGTGCCCGCCGCCTCCAGCACGGACAGGGTATCTATCCCCATCCTGTTGAATATCATGGAAAGCTCGTTCATAAAGGCGATGTTTACGTCCATCTGGCTGTTTTCTATGACCTTGGCGGCCTCCGCCACCTTTATGCTCTCCGCCCGGTAGACCCCCGCCTTAACCACCATGGAATAGACCTCGGCCACCGCCTCCAGGGTCTCCTCGTCCATGCCGGAGACGATCTTCATTATCGTGTCGAGCCTGTGTACCTTGTCTCCGGGGTTGATCCTCTCGGGCGAATAGCCTATCTTAAAGTCTTCGCCGCATTTAAGCCCCGATTCCTGCTCGAGTATCGGAACGCAGATCTCCTCGGTGACCCCGGGATAGACTGTGGATTCATATACGACTATGGAGCCCTTTGTAAGGTTCCTGCCAAGGATGTGGCTGGCCCCCGCCACGGGGGAAAGATCCGGCGTATGGTCCCTCTTTACCGGAGTCGGCACGGCCACGATATGAAACTTCGCTTCCTTTAACCGCGCTTCGTCCGAGGTGAAGGTGACTGCGCAGGAGGCCACCTTCTCATCTCCCACCTCGTTTGTGGGGTCCTTGCCGCTCTTATACAGCTCGATCTTTTCGGAATTGATGTCGAAGCCTATCACATCCACATGCTCCGAAAAGGCTACAGCTATCGGCATTCCGACATAGCCCAGGCCCACGAGGGAAAGGGCGGTTTTATGCTGTTTTAAATCATTTACAAGTTCACTTACAGGTGTCATATTTTATGTTAACCTCCTTTTTGTTGGGATGGTGTTTTGAGTTATGTTAACTTGCGGTATTTCTGGGCCAGTTTACATAACATAGTGAATCCCAGAACCGCAAGAATCGCTATCACGATGTACCTTACCGGGGTGTTTTTGTACAATAGCTGCGAAGCCAGTCCCGCCGCTGTCATAAGCCCCAGGGCAATAAGTATGAATACGTTATCATACATACCTGCTATCTTAAGTATCTTCCGGCAAAATATCAAATGCAGCAGCATTAGGATGATATATCCTGCCAGAGTCGTATAGGCGGCGGCCGCATAGCCGTACCGTGGTATGAAGATCAGGTTGAGGACTATATTTATCACCGCGGCCACTATGGTCCCTACTGAGATAAAATAGGTCTTTTTCTCATACTGTTCTATATTTACATAGAAGGTATAGGCAAATTTAAAGCCGTAGCCCAGCATTATGGGCGCCACCACCGCCGTAGCCTCCTCATAGCTGCGTCCTCCCATGATAAGCATGAGCTCCGGCGCCAGCAATACCGCCCCTTCCAGCATTATTATAAACACTGCCAGATAGAGCTTCGAGACCTTATTTATGGTTCCGTGGTCCTCCTCATGCAGCTTTTCAAAAAGCCAGGGCACCCAGGCCTGATTCATGGACGTAAAGAGGACCGAAATGATCATCCCGCAGGAATAGGCCAGGGAATATATGGCGTTGGCCTCGCTGCCTGCCATAGCGGTTATCATGACCTTATCAGAAGACCCCAGCAGTGTATTAGACAGAAGATGGGGCACTATCGGAGCGCTGAAGACAAGGGCATATTTCCAGTAGTCCTTGTTGTACAGCGTCCTTCCCCTTGAGATTACCAGGATGAACGCTATAACATATGCTATTATCAGGGGCAGCGCCTGCCCGACGATACGCCCGGCCAGCCGGTTTTCAAGCCTCGTGACCAGCAGCACCGAAAGCAGGGTCGAGGACAGAGTGGTAGCTATGGAGACCGCCACAAAGGCCTTGTATTTCAGCTGTATCCTGTGCTTTGCCTGCAAAATTTCCAGCGCGGGGGCAAAGAGCACATTTAAAAACATTATATTTATATATAAAAAGTCCATTCCCAGGAGACTCTCGAAAAATCCCCTGAATATCAGGACAAGGGCATAAAAGCCTGCAGTGATGAGAGTGCCCAGAAAGGTTATCGAGGACAAATATCCGTCAAAATCCTCTGTAAAGTCGTAATAAGCCCGGCTGACCGAGGATTTGAACTCCAGAGTGCAGACGATTGCAACTATGCTCAGCCAGGCTGTGTAGTTGCTGAAGGAGCCAAAGTCCGACTTCGTCATAAGCCTTGTAAAAATGGGCGTGGTAATAAAAGCTATCCCCTGCAGGAGGAAATTGCTTAAGGTATACCAAACTCCGGATCTTAAGGCCTTGGCGTCTGAACTATTTGACATTTATACCATTCTCTCTTATTCTTTGTTGCGACGGGACAGTGCACCGGGAGCTGCAACAGGTTCTCCGCCGGCTCCCGCCCATAGGAGATAACGCAGTCAGCCGGACCGCTAAAGTACAGCTCTTACGACCGACGAAAAATAATTATACCATATTAAAAAGGGAAGGAACAGTTCCCAGGGAGAAACATGCTTGGTAAATCCTGCGGAACATTGACATACGACAGATACTTTTTTCAAAGAGGAAGAAACATGCTCAAAGAAGGATTGGAATACCTCCATGAAAGGTTTACAACGCAGGAAAATTACCCGCGTGAGTTGAAAAAATGGTACGAGAAGAATACCGGGCTTAAGCTGGACCTGAATAACCCGGTTACCTATAATGAAAAGATCCAATGGATAAAGCTAAACTACAGGAACCCCCTTATGACCACTCTGTC
>JAFTEI010000035.1 GCA_017453965.1 Lachnospiraceae bacterium | reverse complement strand
GTCCAGACGGTTCTGGAGCTATATAAATTATTCTTCATAAAAAATTGAAGGGGCTGCAATAACAGCCCCGTTAACCTCGTAATATCGTAACTGTTCAGAGCCTCTTGTGTTCTAAAAAGTTACGTAATATCCTACTGTAATACCTTCTTCAGCTCTTCCATGAAGGAATTGATATCCTTGAACTCCCTGTACACTGACGCAAATCTTACATATGCAACGGAGTCAAGGTTTTTGAGCTTCTCCATGACCTTTTCGCCGACTACCGAGCTGGGAATCTCCTTTTCTTCCATGTTCACGATCTCGGTCTCGATCTCGTCCACGAGATGACTGATCTGTGAAGCCGATATAGGTCTCTTATGGCAGGCACGCAGCACACCCTGTTCTATTTTTGCGCGATCGTAAGTCTCCCTGTTGTTATCCTTCTTAATGACGATAAGCGGAATTGTCTCCACCTTTTCGTAAGTGGTGAAACGCTTACTGCACTCGTCACAGACTCTTCTGCGCCTTATTGAGCTCCCATCATCAGCCGGTCTGCTGTCTATAACTCTTGTATTGTCATGTCCGCAAAAAGGGCATTTCATAAATATATCTCACTTTCTGTCTTTATTTACGTCTTAAAAACTCAGGCATCTGCAGCGCCTTTGTCTCGATATTGCTCCTTATGGGCTTGGCGTGCTCATAGGGCGGCAGCTGTGCGGGTGCTGAAGGTGACTCCGCAGCCTCCCTCAAGGGTCTGACCTGTGGCTGTCTTACCGGAGCCTCTGCGCCTACGCCCTGAGGACTGCCTATCTGCTGGATATTCTGACGCGGCTGAACCGGCTGAACTACCCTCTGCTGCTGTACATTGCCGTATCTGTCGGTGACTGCGCCATACTGGGGCGTGGTCTGGACCTTCGGAGGAACCGGTATCCTGGGCTGCATGAACGGAGCACCTGCCCCGGGCTGGAAGTAATTTTCCTCCTCCTCGCCCTCTTCCGGCATTCCGGTCGCGACCACCGTAACGTTGACCTCGGAAAAATATGTATCGTCAGAAGCCTCTGAACCGTCTGAATTCTGCTTTGAGGTTTGTCTGGGATTATAGCCGGGGATGACCGTAAAGTCATCGGCATCCTTGTCTATACCGTTCTCTATAAGAAGTATCTCCATCGCAGCCGAAGCCGCACGTATCCGGACATCTCCGTCGAAATAAAAGATAAAGTTCTTAGCGCCCTTTATAGTCGACTCCAGAAGCGGGTCGTTTATCGCCCTCTCCATGGCATTCCACTCGAGGGTCTTCGAAACCTTTTCCCTAAGGGTGTTAAAGGCATTCGTATCCACCTGACCGTTATTTCTTATGTTGTTGATATCTTCGTTCGTAATCGTATTCTTGGAATCTACCTTGCCCCTCTTGCCCTTTACGTGGCCCATTCCTATATGGGCAACACCGGCATTTTCCAGAACGGTACGCACATCCGAGAAGTCGAGGTTCATCGACGAGGTAGTATTTATCATATCCGTGATGCCCCGGACTGTCTTGTAGAGCACCTCGTCCACATCCTTAAAGGCGTCCTGGAAATCCCTGTCGGCATCCACTGTCTCAATAAGTCTCTCGTTCGGGATGACTATGAAAGCGTCGACGCCCTCTCTCAATCTCTCTATTCCCTCAAGGGCATATCTCATCTTTTTTCCGCCCTCGAAAGCAAAGGGCTTGGTCACTACACCTACTGTAAGGATACCGAGGTCCTTGGCTATCCTCGCTATGACGGGTGCGGCTCCGGTTCCGGTTCCTCCTCCCATTCCGCAGGTCACGAAGACCATCTCAAAATTTTTAAGGAAATTGGTTATTTCCTCCTTGCACTC
>JAFTEI010000034.1 GCA_017453965.1 Lachnospiraceae bacterium | reverse complement strand
CGCCCAAGCCTAATCGCAGGTACTATTCACCAAGAACTGCTGGCTAAATTTTTATATTTCACGTCAATGCGGCAGCCCCGTCTTACCTTAATCCATAAACGCAAACATCTTCATCGCTTCTGTCACGTTTTCCATCATGGCATCGCGGCCGCACATGGAAAGCGTCGAGAAGAAGACGGGCGTGTCGTCCTTTTTCTCATCGAGGTACTTCACTACAGCCGCTCCGCCGGCCTTGTCCATATAGGTGAAATAATTGATTTTGCGGACGCCGGCCTTTATAGCCTTGTGATAGTCCTCCCTGCTGACGCCTGAGCCGCCGTGCATAACGACGGGTATATTTCCGGTCTTGGCGCGGACATTTTTGACCACATCGAAGTCCAGCCTGGGCTCCGTCAGGTAGATGCCGTGGGTGGTGCCGAAGGAGCAGGCCAGGGCGTCTATTCCCGTATCCCGGACGAAGTCCGCCGCCAGCTCAGGGTCGGTATATATCTTCGTCGCATCCTCGTTTCCGCTTCCATCTCCCGCGCCGGATTCCCGCACTCCCATGCTTCCGAGCTCCGCTTCCACGCTTGCACCCTTTGCCTTAGCCAGCTCGACGGCCTTTTTGGTGTTATTGAGGTTTTCCTCATAATCCAGGGTCGAGCCATCGTACATGACGGAGGTAAAACCAAGGTCCAGAGCATGACTTACGTATCCCAGGGTCTCGCCGTGATCTAAGTGGATACAGACCGGAACCTTCGCGCTTTTTGCAGCCGTGAGCATTATGGGGCCGATGATGTCGAGGGGTATCCAGGGCTCGTGGCACTGCGCAAACTGGATGATGATGGGAAGGTCAAGGCTCTCCGCGGCCCCAACCTCCGCTATAAGGCTTTCCAGGTTTGCCGCGTTAAAGGCTCCGATGGCGATCTCTTTTTCTTCCGCAATCTTAAGAATTTCCTTCATTGTTACAAGCATGATATTATCTCCTTTATCTTATAAATTTTACTCATTAGTGTACTGTCGGCATCAAACCTCTATTACCAGAGTCAAAGCTCCATCGCCGGCATCAAAACTCTGTTACCGGAGCCAAAGCTCCATCGCCAACATCAAAACTGCACTGCCACCCTCAAAGCTCCTGGCTCCAGTATTCCTGATTATAGAGGTCCGTAAATTTATAGTAGGACTTTACAGGCCTGTCAAGGGCGATATTTCCTATTTCAAAGGGCTCTTCCGTGACGGTCAGGGTCTCCTTGGAGGTATAGCCCGAATCGAAGGTGCCGTCGTAGGAATAGTAGTCATAGAGGAATTTGATCTCATCCCCCGGCTTAAGCTCGGCCAGTCCCCTGGAGGAGGTCTCTGTCAGAGCCTCATCGTAGTCGGGGTCGGCGCCCGCGATAAAGCCGTCGGGGTGTTCATTGTCAAAGATCAGTATGAGATGTACGTTCTCACCGTTGAGGTAAGCGGGCACATAGCCCGAAATGCTGTATTTATCGCCGTCGCTGACTGTGTCGGTATGGTAGTAGGCTACGACCACACGCCCTATGGAAAGCCAGGTCTTGTCGGTGTCGGCATAGAGCTTTCCGTCATCGGTTATGGTGTAGAGATTGTCCAACCCTAAGTCCACGTAGCCCTCGCCGTCGTCATAATAGGAATTCAGGTTCACCGAATTGACCAGCTCCCACTGCTCGGCGGGAAGCGAGATATATTTTCCGTCCGAGTCCTCGCTCCAGGTAAGGGCGCTGCCGTCGAACTGGTTAGCTTCGATATATTCGGCGGTCTCCTGTTCGCTCAGGGCTCTGTCGTTTAAGAAAGCGGTATTCGAGCTGTCGAGACCGTCGATACCCAGACTCCTGCCGGAGGACATTGCAGACATCAGATTCATTATGGTAGTAAGAGTCTGCAGGGATGAGCCGGATGCACCTCCGCCCGTGAGGGAGCCAAAGGGAGAGGCTGTACCGCCGGTGGAGACCTGGCCTGAAATTTCCAGGTTAGCGAATTCCCTTATGCAATCGGAGTATTCGGAATCTATGCCTATCTGTGAATAGGTATTTACCGCCCTGTCCACGTTTGACGCGCGCTGGTAGGGGAAATAGATGGAGATTCCGTAGGCGTTGGTCATGTTCGGGGAGGTGCGGTTATATTTTACAGCACTCAAGAGTGTTTCCGAAAGGGACTTTCCCTCCTCAGTGCCAAGGCCCTTTGCGAAATTCACCAGGTCTATCTGGTCTATCCTGGAGGATGAGGCAAATTCCCGGGAGCTGCTGCGGGCATCGGATACCGCCTTATATTGCTTGTTTTTTATAAGCTCGGTGGTGCCCTTTGCAAAGGCTTTGAATTCGTCGGTTACTGTTTCTCCGAGCTCCGCCAGGTCCACTATGGAAAGGGTGGTCTTCTGACCGGGACAGTTCCTGTCGCAGACCGTAACGAAGTCATCTATTATGTTCTTACCTATTTCAATAGTCGGCATGGAGGTATTCTTCGAAAGGGCGTTCAGCCAGTTCGTATAGAACCAGCCCACGCCGGGCTCAGTCTCCTCGGAGGAGATAGCGTAATCCGCATACTGGGAGAGCATGAGATCCGTCTCTACGGTAGCCATGAGGCAGGCGTCGAAGCCTACGAAGTCATACTTTATACCGGCATTTTTAAGAGCCTTGTCAATACCAGAAAGGTCCATGGAGCCCGACTTCGGATATTTTTCATCGTAGCCGTAGCCCGAGATGGAGCCGCCGCCGTGATCCCAGAATATGAGCATATTCCTGTCGGCAGGGTAGTTGGTATTGCAATATTTTATAAAGTCCGTAAGAGTGGCGGGGTCCGTCATGGCCTTGGCCCCCAGGTCCTTCTCGAGGACCTTGAGCCCGCCGTTTTCTATTCTGTATATCTGGTTGGTGCGGTTGGAGATAACGTTGTTCTGCCACTGTGTGCAGCCGCCAGTGTAAACCAGCAGGTTTATCTTATCGGACAGGGCGGCATCGGTCATTTCCGTAAGGTCCCTGGTAGCCATGGAGTGCTTCGACTCGAGGTCGGTTCCGCACATATATACCATAAGGGTTATGGTGTCATCGCCATTTCCTTTGAGGGTGGTAAATTTCTCCCGGGCCTCGGGGGAAACATTTTTGTCGAGCTTCCCTGTGTTGTTCTCTCCCTCCAGCCAGCCCGTGGAGGTATTGGAGACATTGCCGAAGATGGACGAAAGCCCTCCGAGTCCGGCCAGGGCGGTAGTAGCGGAGGAACCTCCGGTGGAGGTCTGCGTCTGCGGCGCGGCAGAGGTTTGTGCCGGCTGCTGCGCTCCTGTCTGGGAGCTGCCTCCATGGCCGCCCAACAGACCGCCGAGGCCGCCGCCTCCTCCGAGGAGGACCACAAGTATACCTATTATTAACGCCAGCTTACTGTTTCCGGGTCCCCGGGAGGGACCGCCCCCCGAGCCGCCGCTTTTTCCGCCAAAGGCGCTGCCGCTGCCCGAAGGCCCTCCGCCTACACGCTGGTCCTTGTGGACGCCGGCGGTGCCGTCCAATACGTGTTTTTCCCTGCCTCTTAAATCAGCCATATTGATTTCCTCGCATATATAATAATTGAAAACCTTACAATCTTTATGATAATATAATATTGTTTTTTTAAACGCAATATTATATGGAAAGAACAGGAAAAGGAATATTATGGATATAGTCTGCTTGGATATGGAAGGAGTGTTGGTACCGGAAATATGGATAGCATTTTCCGAGGAAACGGGGATACCGGAGCTCAGGCGCACGACCCGTGACGAGCCGGATTACAATAAGCTCATGCACTACAGACTGGATATTTTGAGAGAGCATGGCCTTGGGTTAAAGGAGATACAGGAGACCATAGCGAAGATCGATCCCCTGCCCGGTGCAAGGGAATTCCTGGACGAGCTCAGGGATATTACACAGGTCATAGTAATAAGCGATACCTTTACCCAGTTTGCTCATCCATTAATGGTAAAGCTGGGGCTGCCTACTCTCTTTTGCAACAGCCTGGTGGTGGCCGAAGACGGCAGCATAGCCGATTTCAAAATGAGGATAGAGGGGGCCAAGCTGGCTACGGTAAAGGCTCTCCAGTCCATCGGTTTTAATACGATCGCAGTGGGGGACAGCTTTAAGGACCTCGGCAAGATAAAGGCCGGGAGGCACGGCTTCCTGTTTAAGTCCACGCAGCAGATAATAAAGGACAATCCTGAGATACCTGCTTACGAAACATTTGAAGAGCTCATGAGTGCATTAAAGGGAGTACTGGAATGATAAAGGATGGTAAGATCTGGCTTGCAAATGATGCTTCGGGCAGCGATATATCGCTTTCGCCCAAAATGGCCAACAGACACGGACTGATAGCGGGAGCCACCGGTACGGGAAAGACAGTGACCTTAAGGGTGCTGGCCGAGACCTTCAGTGAAATGGGTGTACCCGTCTTTCTTTCCGATGTAAAGGGAGACATAGCCGGAATGTGTGATGCCGGCATCGACAGTGAGGATATGCGTTCAAGGCTGGAAAGATTTTCACTTAAGGAGGCCGGCTTTGATTACCGGGCATATCCCGTCAATTTCTGGGATGTATTCGGCGAAAAGGGAATTCAGCTCAGGACCACGATATCCGAGATGGGACCGGTGCTCCTGTCCAGAATCTTAAAGCTCAACGATCTGCAGAGCGACGTGCTTTCCATCGTATATAAGATAGCCGACGACGAAGGGCTGCTGCTGGTGGATACCAAGGATCTCAAGGCGATGTTAAATCACGTTCAGGAGAACTCCAAGGAGTATGCGGCGGACTACGGGCATATAAGCCCCAATACCATAGGCGCGATAATGAGGGCGCTGGTGGCGCTGGAGCTGGACGGAGGAGACAGATTTTTCGGAGAACCGGCGCTCAATATAAACGATCTTTTGAGTACGGACAGCTCAGGACTCGGCACTGTAAATATCCTGGCCTCCGACAGCCTTATAAATAACGGGACCCTCTATTCCATGTTCCTGCTCTGGCTTTTGGGCGAGCTCTTTGAGACCCTGCCGGAGGTCGGAGATATGGAAAAACCGAAGCTGGTCTTCTTTTTCGATGAGGCGCATCTGCTCTTCGACGGAGCTTCCAAGAGCCTTATGGACAAGATTGAGCAGGTGGTGAAGCTCATTCGTTCCAAGGGCGTGGGAGTGTATTTTGTAACGCAAAATCCCCGGGATATTCCCGACGGGGTCCTCGCGCAGCTTGGAAACAAGGTCGAGCATGCCCTGCACGCATATACTCCGGCGGAGCAGAAGGCAGTCAGGGCTGCGGCGGATTCCTTCAGGGCCAATCCCGATTTTGATACGATGGAGACAATAATGTCTCTGGGAACAGGAGAGGCGCTCGTATCCTTCCTGGGGGAGGACGGAGTTCCGCAGATCGTTCAGAAAGCCTTTATACTGCCGCCCAAGAGCAAATTCGGAAGCATAGACAGTGCTCGGCGCGAAGGGGTGATAAAAAGCTCTCTCCTCTATGGGAAATATGCTGAAAGCTTTGACCCCGATTCAGCTTACGAGTTCCTCAACCGCATGGGCCTGGAAAAGGAGGCCGAGGCCGAGAGGCTGAAACAGGAAGCGGCTGCAGAAAAGGAGCGGCAGAAACAGGAGGCCGCAGAGGAGAAAGAGCGGCTGAGAAGAGAGGCTGCGGAAGAAAAGGAACGACAGAAAAAAGCGGCCGCAGAGGAAAGAGAGAGGCAGAAGCAGGAAGCGGCGGCGGACAGGGCCACCAAGCGCGCGGCCAAGTCAGTAGGCAGCTCTGTCGCGGGGACAGTGGGAAGAGAGGTCGGAAAGACAGTAGGCTCTTCCTTCGGAAAGTTTGGAAAGACCCTGGGAGGAAACCTGGGAGCGTCCCTGGGACGTGGAATCTTAAGTACACTATTTAAATTGTAAGCGGAGTGTGAAAATGAGCGAAAGTATTTTCAGACAGAAAAGTTTAGACAAGGTATCGTCACCTGAGCAGCTTAACGACTATATCAGCGTTACAACTCCGGGAGTGTGGATGCTGATAGTCAGCATAATCCTCATCCTGATCGGGGTCATAGTGTGGGGCTCGGTGGCCGAGCTGGATACAACGGTAGATGCCCCCGTCATAATAGAGGATGAAAGTGCCACCTTTTACGTAAAGGCCGAGGACGCCTTAAAGGTGACGATCGGAAAGCCTGTGAGGATAGCGAAGGTGGAGGGAAAGGTCGTAAATATCGGAGTTGACAGCGTGAAGGCCGAGGAAGTTCTCGGAGACTTTGCCCTTATTGACGCCGGGTACGACGATGATACTATAGTATATCCTGTAAAGGCAGAGATAAATATCAATGATGGAATATACAGAGGCCAGATAGTCATAGACAAGGTGAGTCCTCTGTCATTCCTTGTAAAGGGAGAAAAGTAGTCAAATGGCCGCTGAAAAAGCTAAAAAGCAGATTAAACAGCCTGTGCAGGGAAAGGTGGCTAAGGTACCTGTCATAATGCAGATGGAGGCTTTGGAGTGCGGAGCCGCCTGTCTGACAATGGTACTTTCCTACTATGAAAAGTGGATACCTCTCGAACAGGTCAGAGTGGACTGCGGAGTTTCCAGAGACGGCTCCAACGCCAAAAATATACTTAAGGCTGCAAGAAATTACGGCCTCGATGCCGCAGGATACAGGATGGAGCCGGAGGACATCAAAAAAGAAGGTCTCTTCCCGGCCATCATTCACTGGAATTTCAACCATTTTGTGGTTTTAAACGGATTTAAGGGAGATAAGGCGTATTTAAACGACCCTGCAAGAGGCAGCGTTACCGTATCGATGAAGGAATTCGATGAATCCTTCACCGGCATCTGCCTGATGTTTGAGCCTACAGACGCGTTTGTGCCCGAGGGCAAACCCAAGAGTATGCTGTCTTATGCCAAGGAGAGGCTCAAGGGTACCGCGGTGGCAGTGGCCTTTGTGGTCCTTACATCCATAATAACCTCTCTTCTGGGGGTTATAAATCCCGTCTTTTCGAGAATATTCATAGACAGACTGCTTCCGGGAGTCAATCCCTCCTGGGCGATGCCCTTTCTGATGGCTCTGGCAGGCTTTGCCATCCTGCAGATCGCCACGATGTGGATCAATGCCATATATTCGTTAAAGATCAACGGAAAGCTGGCTATCGTAGGAAGCTCGACCTATATGTGGAAGATACTGCATCTTCCCATGGAATTCTATTCCCAGAGGATGGCCGG
>JAFTEI010000033.1 GCA_017453965.1 Lachnospiraceae bacterium | reverse complement strand
TGAAGTGTATAAATATAATAGTGGCCTGCTCCTGCAGCTGCCGAAGAGGACCGAGCCCGACAGGACACCGCCGCTTAAGGACTACCCGAAGCTCTTTGAATGCATGAAGACCAGCAATGAGTGGGGAACGACGATCAAGTGCGACACGGTGGGAGCCCTGAACGACATCATAAGCAGCGGAAGGATAAAGCAGTTCATACTTTTGCAGGAGGCCCTGCAGGAGAGCAGGATGGGCGGGATCGCCGCCAAGATAAAGGGCAGGGGCTCTAAATTTGTCATGATAGCCGGCCCCTCCTCCTCGGGAAAGACCACTTTTTCCCACAGGATAAGCGTACAGCTCATGGCAAGGGGCTTAAACCCCAGACCCATAGCCCTCGACGATTACTTCCTCGACAGGGACAAGACCCCGCTGGACAAGGACGGCAACAAGGACTATGAGAGTCTGGAGGCCCTGGACGTACAGCGCTTCAACGAGGATATGACGGGGCTTCTGGAGGGGAAGGAGGTACAGCTTCCCAAATATAATTTTATTACCGGCATGAGCGAAAAGGGCAGCATAATGAAGCTGGAGAAGGACGATATCCTGGTGCTCGAAGGAATCCACGGCCTGAACGACAAGCTTTCGTACACCCTCCCCAGGGAGAGCAAGTACAAGATCTACCTGAGTGCCCTTACGACCCTGAATATAGACGAGCACAACAGGATACCGACTACGGACAACCGGCTTATCCGCCGCATGGTCAGGGATCACCGCACCAGAGGGGCCTCGGCCTCCCGGACCCTGGGGATGTGGAATTCCGTGCGAAGGGGCGAGGACGAAAATATCTTTCCCTACCAGGAGGAGGCGGATGCGATGTTCAATTCGGCCCTGATATATGAGCTCGCGGTGCTGAAGATCTTTGCGGAGCCGCTGCTCTTCGGGATACCGGACGACGACCCCAACTATCAGGAGGCGGTCCGGCTGCTGAAATTTTTGCAGTATTTCCTCGGGGTAAATTCGGAGGACCTGCCGAATAATTCCCTGATCAGGGAGTTTATCGGAGGAAGTATATTTAATGTTTGAGAAAGACGATCAGCGGGAACGCCAGCTTGGTTTACATAATGCGATACACCCGATATGCGTGGCAAGCATGAAGTAAATGGAAATCCGAGATTGATTTACATAACATTATGGGTGGGCCGGGTGATTACGGAGCGCAATTCATATGTGCTCTGAGGAAAGTCCGGGCTTCACAGGGCAGGATGCCGGATAACGTCCGGCTGGGGTAACCCACGGGATAGCGCAACAGAAAATATACCGCCGCGGTGTTTATTGCCCGCGGTAAGGTTGAAAAGGCAGTGTAAGAGACTACCGCGTTTCTGGTAACAGGAACGGCAGTGCAAGCCCCATCCGAAGCAAGGCGAAACAGAGAGTAAGGCCGGCCCGGCCGCCTGAATGCCGCGTGCGCTCAGACGCTCTCAGGTATGCCGCTTGAGGCTGTCGGTAACGGCAGTTCCAGATAGATTATCACCCAAGACAGAACCCGGCTTACAGGCCCGCCCATAATTATTATGTAAACTTATATATTTACTTATCTGTATTCTGTAATGAGTAAAAGGAGGAAGGTAATGGAAGAGGAACACACAACAGTTAATGAGAATTCTATCCCCAGGGAAGCTGCGGGCGGACACAGGGAACCGCTGTGGCGCGACAGGAAAAGGACGATATTCGGTCTCCCGTGGAGCTTTACCATATATTCCTTCGATGAAGAGAGATTTTATATTCAAAGGGGATTTTTTACGATAAAGAGGGACCAGGTGCGGCTCTACCGTATTCTGGACCTGTCCATGGTCGAGACCCTGGGCCAGAGGATCTTCGGCCTCGGTACGATAAAGGTGTGCTCCGGGGACAAGACCCTGCAGGATTTTGATATTTTGAACATTAAAAATCCCGAAGCCGTCATGGAGCAGCTTTCCGAGCTCGTAGAGAAGGAGAGGGAAAGGAAGAGGGTCTCCAGCAGGGAATTCCTGCATGACGGGGAGGATCACGACGGTCTGGACGATTATGACGGAGGCAATTTCTAAGACAGTATGCTAAATATAGATGTTCAGCTATGCGGTCTTGTGATCTTATCGGTGCTCGCCTACTTTTTATTCAGAAGTGAGACCACCGGTCTGCACAGCAGGGCGATGTATAAGGTCGCGCTGATCGACAACTTAATATGCGTGGTACTGGACATCCTGTCGATCTTTGCCATAGTCTATGACAATATCCTTCCGCGGCTCGTAACGGTCATTTCATGCAAGCTCTATCTGGTGTCGCTCGTGTCAGTATGTCTATGCTCTCTTCTATATTCCTGTACGGATATCCCGAGGGTGTATCAGGACAGAAGGATAAAGACCGCCGCTACCATCCTGGCTGTTGCGGTGGTTCTGGCTATAGCGGTACTGCCGGTTTACTGGTACCATTCGGGGCTTGAGGTCTACAGCTTCGGGCCTGCCGTGAGCTGCGCCTTTATCGCGGCCCCGCTCTATATAGCCGCCATGATAGTCGTCACGGTGCTCTTCGGTCAGCAGATAAATCCGAGGAGAAGGATAGCGATCTGGGCCTGGCTCGTGGTGGAGATCGTCGCCATAAGCCTTCAGTTCCTGAACAGGGAGCTGTTGCTGGTCAGCTTTTCCACTGCGGTGGGAATGATGATAATTTTTATAGAAATTGAAAATCCCGAGGCGGAAAAGGATCCGATCACCGACGCTTTTGCGTATCATATATTAAGGGAGTTTGTGCGCCAGTATTTCGAGGACGGAGTTCCCTTTTCCGGAATAATTATCTGCACCGGAGAAAACTGGAATGTGGACAGGCAGCAGGAGAGGGAGATCTTAGTCTCCATGACAGAATACCTGAAAAGCTTTAAGGGGGCGAAGGTCTTCAGGGGCATGTCGAACGATTTTGCCATCGTCTTTGAGCTGGGGAAGGTCATGGAGCATTACGAGGAGATCGAGGCGCGGTTCAAGCAGCCCTGGATGGGGATATATAATATCCCGACGTCCCTGTTCGTGGTACCGGACAGCAGGGTCGCCGGAGATTCCGACGATGTGACGGCCTTTTATACAAGGTACAGGGAGAGGATCGCCGCAGGGGATTCGATAACTGTGATAGTCGATGAGATGGAAGGCAGGAAGATGCGCGCCTACAAGGAGGTGAGCCTGGAGGTCTTAAACGCGATGGCGGAGGACAGGCTGGAGGTCTTCTACCAGCCCATCTATTCGACGAAGCTCAAGCGTTTCGTTTCGGCGGAGGCTCTGGCGAGGATAAGAAATACGGACGGAAGCATCATGCTCCCGGAGACCTTTATCCCGTTGGCCGAGGAGAACGGCTACATCGACGAGATCGGAGCCAGGGTCTTTGAAAAGGTGTGCATGATGATGAGCGAGACCTCCATGAAGGAGCTGGGGCTGGAATACATCGAGGTCAATCTCTCCGTGGGGCAGTGCGAGAACAGGGAGCTTTCCGATAAATTCATAAGGATAATGGAGGAAAACAAGACCGATCCGGGGAACATCAATCTGGAGATAACGGAGAGCTATGCCATAACCCAGAGGAAGGTACTTATCGAGAATATGAACAGGCTCAAGGAGAAGGGCTGTTCCTTCTCGCTGGATGACTTCGGAAACGGCGAGTCCAATCTGAATTATATAGTGGATATGCCGGTGGACATAGTCAAGTTCGACAGGGGTATGGTCAATGACTACTTTAATAATGAGAGGGCAAAGCTCATTATGGATTCGGTCATCCTTATGATACAGAAGATGAATTTAAGGATAGTGGCAGAGGGAGTCGAGGAAAAGGAGCAGCTGGACACTCTGGAAAGGATAGGAGTGGATTATATCCAGGGCTACTATTTTTCAAAGCCCCTGCCGCAGAGTGAATTTATAGATTTTGTGCGGCGGCACGCACAATAAGGGTATTTGTTTAAGGAACGGGGTAGCTATGAGCTATAAATCAGATATTACCGGGGATAAAACCCAATTAAATTAAGGAGGATGTTATGGCAAGGATTTTACTCGTTGATGACGACAGGATGAGCCGTAAGATGGCTGAAATGGTCATCGGAAAGCTAGGCTACGAGATCATTACCGTGGAGGGCGGACAGCAGTGTCTAGATACCCTGGCCCAGGATAAGGATTTCGATATCATACTTCTCGATGTGGAGATGCCGGGGATGAACGGGATCGAGACTCTCGAAAAGATCCGCGTACAGGAGAAGGACCTCAAGGCGAAGGTCATGTTCCTGTCGGGAGCCGAGGAGCCGGAGGAGGTGCTCTCGAGGACCTATCTGGAGCCGGCAGGCTTTGTACAGAAGCCCTTTGTTCCGGCCAAGCTCAAGGAAAAGATCGAGAGCGCCCTTGGAAACCAGTAAATGAGAAAAAAGGAGAAAAAATATGAAGCTGGGAGTGATAGGCTGTGGAAATATGGCTACGGCCATAGTCGGAGGAATAATAGAGGCTAAGCTTATAGAGCCCTCCGAGATAATCGGAGCGGATGTTTCGGAAGCAGCGGTAAAGAAGATCAAAGATACCTATGGAATAAATTCGACGACGGATAACAGAGAGGCTGTATCCGGTGCGGATGTTATCTTACTTGCGGTAAAGCCGCAGTATTACAGGCAGATGATAGAGGGAATAAAGGATGTCGTCCGGCCGGACCAGCTCATCATAAGCATCGCGGCGGGGCGCAGCATTGAGGCGGTGGAGTCGCTGTTTGCGCCGGCGAAGATAAAGCTTGTCAGGCTCATGCCCAATACTCCCGCCCTGGTTGGGGAATCCATGACTGCCGTATGCTCAAACGAAAATGTAAGCGAGGCGGAGCTTGAGGAGGCGATGAAGCTTATACGCTCCTTCGGAAAGGCTGAGATCGTTCCGGAGAGCCTCTTTGATACGGTCACCGCGGTAAGCGGCTCATCTCCTGCCTATGTTTTCATGTTTATAGAGGCAATGGCGGATGCGGCGGTGCTCGGTGGAATGCCCAGGGCGCAGGCCTATGAGTTTGCGGCCCAGAGCGTTCTCGGAAGCGCGAAGCTCATGCTCGAGACGGGTAAGCACCCCGGAGAGCTCAAGGATATGGTCACCTCTCCCGCCGGAACCACCATCGAGGCAGTGAGGGTCCTCGAAGAGAGGGGCTTAAGGAGCGCTGTGATAGAGGGAGTGGAGGCCTGCAGACAAAAGAGCGAGGATATGCGGAGGTTATAATGCGGATATTTTCGTTAAAAGATGAAGAAAAGAAGAATTACACGTCGATTTTACCGGAGGGTATCGGAGCCGGGGATTCACTGGTCATTGTCACAGAGGATGATAAGGCGCAGAACGCGCTTGTAGTGGGAGTGATGGTGCTTTCGGCTGCGGCACCGGCCCTGTGGAGTCTGGACTACCTTATGGTGGCTGAAAGCCATCGGCGTCAGAATATTGCAAAGAACATGATGGTCTATGGTGGGTTTCTGATACGGTCGATGGGGGCTTCGGTGCTTTCGGCGACGATCATGAATACGGATGCCGATGAGGAGGGTGAGGCATTAAAGCAGTGCCTTTTGAGGGCAGGCTTTACCCTTTCATCCGAAAAGACCGTGAGTGCGATCTCTATAGATGCCGTGTGCGATCATATGAGTCCTTACGTGGAACACGCTGATATGAATGGGATGCTTACGCTCTCCAGGGTGGGTTCTGATATGTGGAAGGAAATCGTCTCCTCCCTTTCGGAAATGTTTGAAGCCGAGGATCTGATCGTCCCACTTCATGACATCAGTTATTACAATAAGGATATCAGTATAGTCAGCCTTGACCCTTCAGGACTATGCAGGGGACTCATACTTATATCGGATATAGAAGAAGATATTTCGGTAGATTATCTGTGGAGTGCCGGAAGTAATGGAATGATCACCATGAGCCTTTTGGTGGCAGCTCTTAACCGGGTCAAAAATGGTTGTGATGTTCTGTTTGACGCGCACACCAGGTTGGGAAAGAGGCTTATCGAAAGGCTTTTCGGCAGTGACATACGTTCCCGCTACAGCGCACTTGAAATGACATTATCCCTGGATTAAAACGAGTGGAGTAGCTATGAGCTATTAGTCAGATATTGCTAGGGAAAAAACTCACTTTAGTCAGGAGGTATGACATGGATTATTTTTATCAAAAAGACGACTATGCAGTAAGGCAGAAATCGAAAATGGGGCAGGAGCTCTTTGGAAATATGCAGGAGGAGCCGGGGCAGCAGGAGAAACTCTACGCCGTGGACGACATGGTGAGGGAGATGGAGAAGCAGAAGGAAAGGAAGGAGAACCCGGCGGATCTTTTTGACCTGAAAATTCCTGTATATAAAGGAACACAGGACGATGCTGAATTAAGTCAGAAGTCGAAAATGGGGCAGGAGCATTTTGAACCTGTACAGAAGGAACTGGAGGAAGAGAAGGGGGACCAACAGAAGGAGAAAAAGAAGACAGGCTTCTCCGGGGACGAAATGCTGGAATTGCAAAGGGAAAAGAAGGAAAAACGTTCTGACCCTAAAGTCATGACAGAGATCATACAGGAGTCAAATAAGGAATACTTCGAAAAGCGCGCAAAAAGAATTGAGCTTATCGCCAAGCCTGCCACGGAGCAGCTGAAAAAGAATTTTGCAGGCTATATGGACAGGGAGGAGAAGGAGGTTCAGCTTCCGAATCTTTCAGAAATGAAGGCGAGCCATAAGGTTCAATACAGGCAGCGGGTGATCAAGCGTACTCTTAAAAAAGATAAGGTAGTCGTGGAGAAGGTGGTGGAGGATAAGGAAGGCCGCACTAAGGAGAAAAACGCAGTGGCAAAGCTTGTATCCACGGCTCATACGGAGATTACAAATGAAAAGGTAAAAGCCAGGACGGAGCTGGATATCAACATAAAGAAGAATATGGACTACCATACCTTCACCCAGCTGTCGGAATTTGCTCCGCTCTTAGATAAGGAGCAGTTTAAGAATCTGGCGACTCTCTATGGAGACGCAACAGAGTACGACCGCAGATATGATGAGAAGGATGAAAAAAGTAAACAGACGAGAAAAGAGCTCCGGGAAAGAAGCCTCTTCCCCGCCATGGATATGCTGACTGATGTGATCATGAAGATGGAGCCCGGAAGCTTTGATGTATCTTCAGATAAGGAAATAGCAAGGGGGGCCAGAGAACTGGAAAAGATGTCTGCAGCCGTGAAGTCCTACCGGGATCTGCTGGAGAAAAACCCCGATTATTTTGACGCTCTTAATTCCAGGAAGGTGGACGAGGAGGCCTTCGGCGATGACACCTACGCCGATGCCGTAATGAGAAAGCTGGAGCAGCTTTCAGCTATAGGCAACTACTATGAGCTGAGAAAGCTGGTTATAGAGGATGATCTGTATACCTCTCTTGCCAATGAGGAGATCTCAATGGAGGAGGAGAAGGGAGACAGTATAAAAACAAAGAATTTAAAAAAGAATATGCGTCTTTCCTACTATGCCGGCATCCGGCTCCAAAAGGTATTTTTAGGCGCGGACATAAGGCCCGAGACCTTTGAGACTAAGGACAACGGGGCTATGGAGCTGATGGGTGAAAGGAGGGACAGCTTTGACGCAGATCTCCAGATGAATAGGCCAGGCCTGTCACAGGCGGAAAGGCATCTGGAATATCTTAAAAGTCTTGGCTCTCAGCAAAAGCTGGTGGACCGCACAGTACATGAGCAGCTTTTCATTGCTCCCAAGGAGGAATATGATCTCCTGACCCTGGATACGAAGAAAATGAGGACTACTCCTGCCTGCGGCAAGTTTGGCGCCCTCATGTTTCAGAATACCGGGGCTGCCATGACTCCCAGAGCCATGGTTCTGGCAAACGGAGGAAACGAATCTCTGTATGATAGATTTTTAGCCCTTGGGGTTAAAAAATCCGCTAAAAAGGATGAAAAAAAGTCCTGGGGAGGCACTCCGCATTTTATTGGCGGGAAGGATGAATACCTGTCCAGGCTTACAATTTCGGATACCTGGAGCCGCCTGCATCTGGCTTTTACCTCCCTGTATGCCTATCGGCGCACAGATGATGAGATGATGGAGCTTGCAGACCTCTTAAGTATTCAGAGTGATGAGAAGGCCTGGGAAGAGATCAAAAGGGATCCGGATAAGCTGGCGTATTATGAAAGCGCCTATAAAGAAATGGCAATGAGAAATTTCGAAGCAATGTACGCAGGAATGGTGCGCGTGGCACAGACAGTGGGAATGAAGTCCATTTTGCTGCACCCTGTCGATTTTATACAGCAGGCGACCATGGAATTAAAAAAGCTTCTTGTGGCCAGCTCCATCATTACCAATACTACAATGGGAGATAACCCGGAGCTTATAAAGAAGCTTTTTGCCGAGAATGATAAGGATGGAAGGTTTACTTTCGATATTGAGGACTTTAAGAATATAGGAGCTACTTTTGCAGCCCTGAATTTCAAGCTTACTTCCGTACAAGACTTGACAGCTTCGCTGTACAGAAAAGTAAGAGGTAGTGACCGTCCTTCCGAATATTATCTTGGCTATGATGCGGGGAAAGCCATGGACAAAGAACATGACGCGCTCATTGAGCAGCTTGAAAAGGAAGGGAAACATAAGGAGGCGGAGGAATGCAGGAACCACACTGAAGAGGAGAAGGCAGACTGGTATATCTCCATGCATCCGGAGATCTATTCCGCAAAGAATCTCCTGAAAAAGAAGAATGGAAAATATATCCACCAGAACCCGATGATAGCCGAGACGGGTAATATGCTCTCAGATGGGGAAATGGCCTTTAATAAGCTGGTAAAGTCAAAAAGGATAGAGCTTCCTACTGACGAGGAGGTACAGCAGTATCAGGAATACCTGAAAAAGAATAAATATTTTGCTCTCAGAAGGCCCAATACCGACGATGACCTTGAGGAAATAAATGGAGATATCGAGAGATACCAGGAAAATGAAAAGAGTTATGCTGATAAGCTTGCAAAACTGAAAAATGAGAAAGCTTCAGAAGAAGAGATTAAAAAAGCCGAGAAGGAAGTCAAAAAAATGCAGGATCAAATAGATGACCTGGAGGCGATGAAAAAGTTTATGAACCAGGCTGACCAAAAAGCGGAGGATGATCCTTATGCGCTTTCACTGTGGAAAAACGGACTGGAAGAGCTTAAGTATAAGAACCGAAGGGGTGAAGAAAAAATCATCAGGACTATCAGGGCTTTCCGTGAGATACGGGATGAAGACGGTGACGATGATTAATAGCTGTGATCCAGTGTAACGACCAATAACAGGAGCTGGGCGCTGGGCGGAAAGAAAGTCATGCTTGACAAGAAAAAACGATTGAGTAATAATATTTGTAAGCCACGGGTAACAAAAGCACAGTGCAGAACACGGCGCCGTGGTGACGATCGTAAGGAACTGTAGCAGAGTTAATTCGCTAAAGGTCCTAAGAATGTCAGGAGTGTTTATGCTTAACAGCGATATGGTTCTGAAACGCCTCAGGGAGAACGGCTGCAGGATTACTAAACAGCGGAAGTTAATAGTCGATGTTATAATGAAAAACGATTTTACCTCCTGTAAGGATATTTATTACCAGGTGATAGCGAAGGACAGCACGGTAGGCATGGCCACAGTCTACAGGATGATAAGGACCCTGGAGGAGATCGGGGTAATCAACAGGATAGATACGATTGAAATAAATAATGAGTGAGGGAAAGGACATCCGGTTATAGGATGTCCTTTGTTTAAATCAGAACGCTGCCTGTGCGTTTGAATCCTGGCTTTACTTTTATGGCTTTTTATACAATGATGTGTTATACTTATTGATATTCACTATCAATAATTTCCGCCGCGGAGGATTTTATGGAAAAGGAACGAGATATGTATGAGTCCGGTGAGGATTATATCGAAACGATATATCTTCTGAAAAAGCGAAACGGCCTTGTCAGGTCGGTCGATATAGCGAGGGAATTGGGCTATTCGCGTCCTTCTGTCAGCCGTGCGGTCGGATTGCTGAAAAAGGGCGGCTATATCGTGGTCTTGGATGGCGGAGATATAGAACTGACTGAGACCGGAAAGAAGAAGGCGACCGCGATCTATGAAAGACACAAGACCCTCACGTATTTTTTGAGCCTGGTGGCCGGAGTGTCAGCCAAGACAGCGGAGGCCGACGCCTGCAAGATAGAGCACATCATTAGCCCCAGCACCTTTAAGGGAATAAAGAAATTTATCCACGATCACGGCGAGGAGCTGGAAAACGAGCAGGAAAAGAAAAAGAAAAAGTAAAGCGCGTTATCCGGGTAATGTGGGTGGCCGGAGCAATGTGTACCTGGAATGATGTGTATAGCCCGGACGATTATTGAGAAACATTATCATTAAATATACTTGACATATTTGTTAGCATAAGCTAATATGTCCTTGTTAGCAAAAGCTAACCGACGTACAATCAATAGATTTCTCCTACCAATGCCTGTCAGGTCCAGCCAACCCGGCAGGCAAAATCATTTCTTTGACGTCTATAGTGCGGTTATAGTACAATATACCCAGTTGTTTTATCGAAGCTTATTTCACGACTTTTCCCGGAGGTATATTTATGAAGGTACTGGTTATCAACTGTGGCAGCTCGTCATTGAAATTCAGATTTATCAAAACCGAAACAGAAGAGGTGATAGTCCGCGGACTTTGCGAGAGGATAGGCACTGAGGGCGGACATTTTAAATACATCCGCGAGGGTGACGAGCCCTATGAGAGGGATGTCTACCTGCCTGATCACGATATGGCCGTGAGGATAATACTCGAGGCTATAACCGACAAGGAGCACGGGGCTATTTCGGACCTTTCCGAGATAGAGGCCATAGGTCACCGTATCGTACACGGGGGCGATAAATATGCCCGCGCGACCTATATTACTCCTGAGGTTAGAAAGGATATAGAGAGGTTTGAATCCCTCGCGCCCATACATAACCCCGTCAACCTCATGGGAATACGGGCCTGCAGGCACCTGCTTCCCGATACGGATATGGTGGGAGTCTTCGATACCGCCTATCACCATTCAATACCCGAGGAGGCCTATCTTTACGGCATTCCCTATGAGTATTATGAGAAATTCAGGATTCGCCGCTACGGCTTCCACGGAATGAGCCACCGGTACGTCGCTATAGAGACCTCCAAGCTCCTGGGGCAGAGATACCACGCTTCGAAGATAGTTGTGTGCCACCTCGGAAACGGCGCTTCCATAACCGCTATCGCCAACGGGCGGTCGATGGATACCTCCATGGGCTACACTCCGCTGGAGGGTATCATCATGGGAACCCGAAGCGGAAGCGTTGACCCCGAGATAATCAACGTGATCTCCGAGGAGGAGGATTTGAGCATCAAGGGTGTCATGAAGGTGCTCAACAATAAATCCGGCGTTTACGGACTTTCAAATTACCTTTCGGCCGATATCCGCGACCTTTCGAAGGCCTATCATGAGGGGAACCCGGATGCCATAAGGGCGCTTAAGACCTACGCCTACAGCATAATCAAGTATATCGGCGCCTATGTGACCGTATTGAACGGCGCCGATGCGATCTCGTTCACCGCCGGAGTCGGAGAGAATTCGGCGCTAGTAAGAAGGCTTGTCTGCGAAAGACTTGGGTATCTGGGAGTTGAGCTGGATGAGGAGGCAAACGAGAATGCCCATGGCAAGACTCTGATCTCCACAGCAGATTCGAGGATAAAGGTCTTTGTCGTACCTACCGACGAGGAGATGTCGATCGCGAAGCAGACTGCTGAGCTTCTGGAAAAACGCTACGCGGCCGTCGACCAGGACGACGAGTGAGTTTTATTCTAAAAGTATCTTTTGCATGTCACTATCCCGCGAGGGTTTTGCAGAGCAAAATCCCGAGTTTAGCAGCGATTTTGTGTTCGACGAAGTCGAATTTTCATCACAAAATCGCCGACTAAACGCCCAATTTTATTTATGGTGGTATCATGTAGTATGAGATGGGCGTTTAGTCTGTTCTTTCATCACCCCAGAAAAACAGCGCTACGGTGCCGGGACCGGTATGGCTTCCAATCGTAGCGCCTATGGGGAAGATTTCCACCCTTCCGTCGAGCTTCGGGAAGGCGTTTTCTATGAGCAGCGCAACTGCCCTTGCATCCTCCTCGCAAAGTGAATGGCTGATAAAGCATTTGCCCGTATATTCAGTCCCATCCTCTGCGTGCTTCAGCATTTTTTCAAAGGTGGCCTTAATGACCTTTTTCTTTCCGCGGATTTTTTCGCGGGGTATGAGCCGGCCCTCCTTGTCCACATTGAGGAGAGGGCAGATGCCCAGAACTGTACCTACAAAGCCGGCGGCCTTCGAGATCCTTCCGCCCTTTATATAAAACGTCAGGTCGGTGGAAAAGAACCAGTGGTGGAGCTTCAATCTGTTTTCCTCGGCCCAGGCGGCCAGCTCCTCGAAGCCCATTCCCTCATCTCTTTTGTCCGCAAGGGTATCCATCAAAAGTCCGTAGCCGCTGGAGGCTGCGAGGGAATCGACTATTCTTATCTGCCTGTCGGGATAGGCCTCCCTGAGGTCCTCCGCTGCGATACAGGCGGAATTGTAGGTTCCGGTGATTCCTGAGGACAGGGTCAGATGGAGGATATCCTTCCCCTCCTTCAAAATATCCTCGAAAAACGTGACATATTCCCCCACCGATACCTGTGAGGTCTTTGTGGTTGCCCCTCCGGCCATGTTCCTGAAAAGTATCTCAGGAGGGACCGAGGTTCCCATATCATCGAGGTACTTCTTCCCGTCCAGCTCGAAGTGGAAGCAGACATACCGTATGCCGCGCTCTTTAAATCTCTCCTGTGACAGATCCGCCGTAGAACAGCAGGTCAGACAATAATCATTAGCCATGGTTTATCGTTGGTCTATCATAATATTTTAAGTTGATGTTTGCTTTCTCTTCATTTTACCATACAGGCTGTCATAAAATCTATGCTATAATTTTGTCGTGTATATCGGCGCTTCCGCCGGTATTTCTGGTAAGCTCCGGGGCAGATTTCCTGCGGCGCCATACCCTGAAATTTGCCAAAGCGCAGGTATAAATCGTGGCTTCTTTGCGGGAACCAGGGAAGGGTTGTTAAGAGAGCTTACAGCTTCTTTCGGCTCATTTATTTTCGGGGGTCTTATGCTGGGACGGCTGATTTCGGGGTTTGCTTCAGACCGGTTTGGCGACAGAAAACTTATCCGGATGGGGATCGCAGTCGAGCTGCTCGGTATCCTTCAGGAGGCGTTGGGGATCGGGATAATGCCGGTCTACCTTCTTATCTTTGCCCTGCTGAACATGGCCTTCCTGGAGCTCGCATATAAAAGAATAGCGGAGAAATCGGTAAGCGGTTCCTGCTTCAGGGTTTCCCTAAGACATTCAGGCATGCTTTTCCATTAACTTCCTGAAGGTCCGAAGTGCAGCGGCATCAGTGAACCATCCGACACGCCTGTTGTTTTCAAACAGCGGCCGGATCTCCTCATGCTTCCTGTAATAATCTGCAAATTCAGCCACAATTTCGTTATTTTGATATTTATTGCAGGAAACAACGGTCTGCATAACGAGATAGGCCAGACACTCGGCATCATATTCCCCATAATAAGAACGGAAAAACTGCAGCCTCCCGCTCATCCCCAGCGGGACGATTTCCCTGAACATATCCGAAAGATCTATGCGCTTCACGATCCCGCTTTTGAACATTTTTTCGATTCTCCGCATTTTTAGGGTGATCTCATGGAGCGCCTGGGTGGATATCCATTCGTCAAACTTTTCATCGCTGCGGATATGAATGTACCTTTGATGATCTATTATCTTCATATCCCTCTCTTGTGGGTTATCGGGAGACATGACAGTCTGCCAGTCGGAGAAATCATGGAGGATTGCACGGACCATGACCCGACATTCGTTTGAATTATTCTCCGACAACGTCTGACCTTTTGGCACTGAAAAAGCGATCTACGAATCGTAAAGCGAAGATATTGCATCTTCAACAATGCTGAGCATGTTGTGTCTTTCAATAGACATCTGCATATTGTCAATCAGACGGTAAGCAACGATTCCGGCAAAGGCTGCCAGTATCCATCCTATGACATCACTTGATGAAAGTCCGTCCGTAAATCTGAGGTATCTTAAGAAATCAGTAATTGGTTGTTGATTCATGGTATTCTCCCTGAGCTTAAGGAATGTTATTATCCTGTATCGAGTAAATTACTATTCCTTTTCCTTCTTCTTTGAATCCAAGATTTCTGCTGACCTGCCCATCTGGAATATCAATATTTAACTTGTGATTTACATTATCAATCTGATAGGAAAAAACCAGGAAAGGAGCGGGTTTCCGTATGTCCCTCTTCATATCAGGTAACCAAAACGGTAACCATACCCCCTATGACTGAACCCATATGGCAATATCTATAAGTTCTCCGTTATTCTTCCTTGCGGTACAGTTATATTCTGATTTATCAGAAACTATATGTAATTCTTTTTTACCCCTGCGGTAAGTAAAGGTATCCATTTTGGAGACCATTGTCTCGCTTAATAAGAAATCACAACCTATATTCGGCTTAAACAATACT
>JAFTEI010000032.1 GCA_017453965.1 Lachnospiraceae bacterium | reverse complement strand
TCTCGACGCCCTCGGCTATGCACTCTATCCCAAGGGTATGGGCCATGGCTATAACGTGCTCCATTATGACGGCTATCTTGGAATTTTCATCCTTTGTCACCGGCAGCAGGCTCCTGTCTATCTTTAAGGTGTCCCAGGGCAGCTCCCTCAGGAGATTTAGCGATGAATAGCCCATTCCGAAATCGTCTATCGAGGTCCTTATCCCCGCGTCAACGAGCCCCGTCACCACTTCCTTAAGCTCCTTGAAATCCACATCCGTAGAGGTCTCGGTGAGCTCGATCTCAATATATTTTTTAGGAAAATCATATTTGTTTATGATACCTATAATATCCTTCAGCAGATTTTCATTGCCGAAATGTCTCCTGGAAAGGTTGACCGAAACCCTGACCACCCGCTTTCCTTCATCGAGCCATCTCTTGATGTCCTGACACACATGCTCGAGCATATAAAAATCCAGGGTACAGATCTCCTGTCCGGCTTCCAGAGCCGGAATGAACCTGAAGGGTGCTATCATTTCCCCTCCATGCTTCCAGCGGCAAAGCGCCTCCGCCCCTTCCAAACGGTAATTTTTCAGGGATATCTTCGGCTGGTAGAAAACCTGGAATTCTTCATTCTTTATCGCTTCGGGAAAAAGTCCCAAAACATCGAGGTTATCATTGTCTGCCATCAGCTTCCCTCCGTCACCGTAAGCTGCGGTATCTCGACTCTTATCACATTTGTCCCCGAATCAGAAACATCAAAGCTGATATTGCCGGAAACCTGATATAAGAGCAGGCCTATAACCTCAACCCCGGAGTTTTCATCGTCATTGCTATTCATTGTAAAAACGTCCCCTGTCTGCGCATAGTGCGAAATCAGGCTGGTCCTTTCCTCGTTCAGCCTGTCGCCCGTATCCGAGATCTCAGCTACGAGCATGGTGGAATAGGAAAAGCTCTCCGTGCTTATCTTAAGCACGATCCAGCCGGAAGGCGTATGCATAAAGCGGTTATCCATAAGCCGTGAAATGATATAGGATATCCTCATCGAATCCCCGAAGAGACAGTCGGGCACAGAGTCGTCTATCATCAGATCAAAGGTCAGGTCAAAGCCCTGCATACCGTATGCCATATCCTGCATGGGCCGCAGCACATCACGTATATTGTAGCTGGCCTCGTGCAGGTTCATATCTCCGCCGGTGAGGCTCATATATTCCACCATGTGATCCACCACCGACAGTACGTCGCTGCTCTTTTTTATGACCTTGTCCAATACCTCTGTGACCGCATCCACATCCCCATGGCTGTCAAAGCTCTCAGCCTCCTCAAGTATATTCGCGAACTGCTGCTTCATATACTCGTTTATCCTCTTGAAATAGTCCGACTGGAAGAGGGCAGATTTCTTTTTGCGGCTCTCCTCCATACGCATATAGTTCTGGTTGGCGGACCTGGATATGAGCCCGGCGATACGGGACATGAATTCAGCAGCCTTTGCGACCGTCTCAGTGTCCACCGTGGCCGTTTTTTTATAGGCCTCAGCCAGCTCATCCGGATCTATTCCCAGCTCCTTCGCGGTTTTCCGGATCTGTCCCTCATCTGTCTGGGCCGTCCTGACCTGGCCCCCGACAAAGGCTCCTATGACCTTGTCATCAAGCATTATGGGGGCGGCAAAGTCCAGCATTCCGGCATGACAGGTATATACTACGGATTCCCCTGCTTCCCGGGCCATCAGCGCGCCCTTCACATCGCATTCCTCACAGCGCTTTTTCCCCAGCACAGTATTTCTCACATGCTGGTAGCAGAAATCGGAAAAATTACTGCCCTTTGTCACAGGAACGCCGTCCTTGTCCGTCGTATTGGCCGCAACTCCGAAAAGATTGGAAAAGCTGTTTTGTATCTCCTGTAATATATCGATATCGATCAATTCAGACAGAGAAAGCTCCATAGTCATCATCCTCGTACTAACATAATAAGGGTATAGTGAACCACATTAAATCCACTATACCCCTATTATACTTCAATATTTGGTGGTGTCAAACCCTATTCCACACTATATTACGGTTCTGTTCCGAATATATTACTGTCTCATCCTGGAATAGGTCTGGGGCGGATCGTTCAGATACTTAAAGTAGATCCCGTCGTTGTCCCCGTCTATATCCTTGTCGTCATCGTCCCCGTCGTAGTCCTCCTCTGCATCGTGAGGGTCCGGAGTAACGATGACCGTGCAGTCGTCCTGGAAGTAGACATCCCACTCCTTTATCTTATTCAGGTGATCCCTGTGGTCGTAAAGCGACATTTTGCTGACTACAGCTTCCAGCGAATCGGTCTGGCGCATATGCTTGTCGGCTATGGTCTGTCCATCCTCATAGCACTTTAAGATCACATGGTATTCCTTATAGAAGCAGGCCGTTATATCCCTGTCAGTGGTGATATTTGACCAGGAGCCATCCCAGCCCACGAACTCGAGACCGTCGATGCAGGGATTCTCCGGCTGGGGCAGGGTCGAGCCATAGGGAACGATATCTGTCTTCCAGAGCTCTCCCGTATTGCCGTTATACCACTTTACCACACAGGTCCTCCCGGGGTCTCCTACAGGATTCAAATTTATGGACTCCAACGCAGTCAGAGTTCCGGGCTGCGTCATGACTGTCGGCATGAACTTGGAATTTGCCGTAGCCTCCGGGATAGTATCTACATTAGCGGTGGAATAGCTCAAAACTCCCGTGGGCAGATTGTGATAAGCATAGGAAGCGTCCACCATCTGGCTCTCACTTCCTATAGGCAGATACACTGCGAAAGCCACTGTGTCGTTCATGACCCTTGCCAGCGGAACGTCCCAGCCGCAAAAGGCATAGCCTTCGACATTTACATCCGTAGGCCCGAGATAAGACATGTCCGCTCCCCTCGGACAAAACAGTGTCTCCACCTTATTCGGAGTGACATAGGTCACACTTACCGTGTCCGCAAAGACCGTCACCGCGAAGAACATGATAAACAATAGTGACATTGCTGCCGCAGCAGTCAATTTGGTAAAAAGTTTTTTCATAGTAACACCCCCTCCTATCCGTATTACTCTAAAAGTGGCTTTTAAATGCCGGTATACAGGTTTGCCCTCGTTTAGCTGTGTACATAACAAGTTACAATAATCAGCAATTTATTTCAAGCTTTTTCCTGAAAATTAATCGGGAAATTGCAAAAAATTCTCAATGTTTAAAAAATATAAAAGGATTTTTTGTTGTATTTATGATAAAATCTTTAAAATATAACCTACGGAGTATTTATGGCCGAAAAGACAAACTGGGAGCTGCTCGTCCAGCTTTTTGAAAAAATAAATATGACTGACGACAGGCTGGATGTTATCTGCGAAGATATCATGGACCGGCTTGGGCCGCTGGCGAGAAACCTAAGCCTTGCAAAGGTCGCCATCCAGTATATCATTTTCCCAAATGTCTTCCAGCTCTGCGGAAGCAGCTTTAAGTGCGAGCATATCTTCGACAGTGCTGTAGCCGATGAAGAAGAGGCTGTTCATATCTCCTATGATACGATCCGCCATGAGAAATGCGACGTCTCCCTCTATCCCGTAAGGGGTCACGAGTGGGATGACCTCAAATACCGCTCCGTCAGGATGCTCTCCCAGATAGTTTCCATCTATATGACCCGCGGTGCCCTTATAAACGATCTGAAGCGGACTCCCTTTGTCGACATTCTCACTGGGCTCTCAAACAGCCCCGGCGTCATTATGTCCGGCACTGGCCTTGAAAAGGAGGGTAAGCTCAAGGACTTCGCCTCGGTCTTTTTCAATTTCAAGAATTTCAACTATATAAATAAAAAATACGGCGTAAACAACGGAGACGTCATCATCAAGCAGCACGCCCTCCGGATGTTCCAGTTTATGAACCAGGCCGAAGGCGAGATTGCTGCCCGCTTCGGCGGTGACAATTTCTTTGCCCTCGTCAAAAAGGAGCATCTGGATGATTTTCTCATACTCTTAAATGACGTGGAGATCATCATTGATTTTAAGGGAGAAAAGGTCACTCTCCCGATAAAGGTCCGTGCCGGCATCTTCGACAGCTCCGACGAAAACACTACCATAAACAACATGACGACCAACGCCAACATCGCCTGCAGCTTTACCAAAAAGCTCAATATGGATCTTATCCGCTTCACTCCGGATATGTTCGATACTGCGATGCACGATAAGAAGACACTTATAATCTTCCCTGCCGCCATGGCTGCGAAGGAGATCATCCCCTTCTATCAGCCTAAATACAACATTCATACCAAAAGGATCGTCGGTGCGGAGGCCCTGGTAAGGTGGTTTAGAAACGGAAGGTTTGTTCCCCCGGGGGAATTCCTGCCCGCCCTGGAGGCCGACGGCTCCATAAGGAAGCTGGACTTTTATATGCTCGAAGAGGTCTGCTCAGACCTGAGGAAATGGCTGGACGCAGGCATCGAGCCTGTCAGGGTGTCTATAAATTACTCCAAGCTCAACCTGCAAAATCCCCGTCTGGCAGACGATACCATAGCCATTCTCAGTAAATACGACATAGACCCGAAATATATCGAGATCGAGCTTACGGAGACCAGCGGCTTTGAGGACAACGAACGCATGAACAGATTCATATCAAAAATGCACGAATACGGCGTCACGATAAGCATGGATGATTTCGGCACCGGCTATTCCTCCCTGAATATCTTCAAGGACCTGGATTTTGATGTGGTAAAGCTCGATAAGACCTTTATCGACAATATTGAGCGGGATATTGAAAAGGATACCGTTATCATGATAAACATGATAAAGATGCTCAGTGAGCTCAAGATAGAGATCATCGCCGAGGGCGTTGAAACAGATAAGCAGCTCGACTTTTTAAAGGAGCATGGCTGCGAGCTTGTACAGGGCTACTACTTCTCCAAGCCCGTATCCCGGGAAGAATTTCTCGAAAAAATAAGGAAAGGCTGAGTGCTTCAGTCTTTCCTGAATATCCGGTGCTTCTTATTTTCTTATTTTTCCAGGCTTCTTATTTTCCAAAGCTCAGATTATACATCCTGTCGACCTCTGCCAGGGAGACCTGGCCCTGAACCAGTCTGCTCTTTTCCAGCCAGTTCAGCTTCAGCATGTACACGAAAGCCCTTTTGCTTTCGGTAGAAAGGGACGACCAGCTGTTCTGCGCCATTGTATAGAGCTCGTCCTTGGTATGGTTGTTGATGTAATCCATGAAGGACTCCACAAACTGGCTGTTGGACCCCGAATTGATCTCGTTCCCCGTATATAAGAAGACTTCATCAGAATTCACGTGCTCCTTGCTGAATACTGACTCAGCTATGGAGATATTCGTGGGAGCCTGCTTTCTCATGGTATCGGCTTCCAGCGTCGTAGTCTCGGCGTTCTCCGAAAGGGTCTGACTGTCGTTTCTGTCCATCTCCACATATTCCATGATGTCGTCATAGGATATGCCCTTCTCGGAAAGCTCCTCCTGGCTCAGCCAGCCCGTCTTTACAAAGAAAGCTATGGCCGTCTTGTCAATGTCTGATAAGGAGTCCCAAACTGAAAGCTCCTCCGCCGAGAGCCTGTCAGGCGTATAGATATCGGCAAACTCCGCCATCCTGGCGGCCACCTCCTCAGTATTTACTGAGGCATAGACCTTAAGCTCCTCACTTGTAACAGTGGGCTTTCCAAAATATATAAGAGAGAAGGTCCTCTGAGATCTGTCAGCTTCGGTAAGGGAAGCGTGAATATCCCCGGTCTCTATCAGGTCTACCGGCCCGATCACCTTTTCCTCTTCCTGCGTACCGGCCTCCTCAGGCTCCTCCTGAGCCTCCTCGCCTTCTATGTATACGCTTCCGCTCTCAGTGGTGGAAAGCTCAGCCGCAACTCCCGCTTCGGGAAGTATATGTTCATAATCTGTTGTAATATCCAGAACAATGTCTCCGGCTCCGGCCTCAATGAGTACGTCCGCCGCACCGGTCATATCAGCGCTTCCGTTGGAACAGCCTGCCAGAAGTGTTACCGCAGACACAGCCGCAACGAAGCACCTTATCAGTTTACTGTCAAACAAAACAATATCCCATCCTCTGTTAAAGAGTTTTATCCCCAATAATATCTGACTTATAACTCATAGCTGCTCCGCTACTTACATAAGATCTGAAAGACTCTTGACACCCCATATCAGATTGCGCCACTGCTCAAGCTGCTCCGGGGTCATAAAACCATTGGAGGTGCCCATATATCCTATCTTATATGAAGCAAAAAGTAAAGCATTTTTTATGGCCTTCGTGGAATCCCTCGTTTCCAGATACGAATGCAGGAAGCAGGCAATGAGCGCATTTCCGGCTCCCGCAGTGTTTACTACCTCATTTGTCTTGACCGTATCGTAGTGCACGTTTATCCCTCTGTCCCGGTCGTATAAAATGAGCCCCTTGGATCCCTGGCCGAGTATGATTATCCTCGTGCCGTATTTATCCGCAATGCTCTTTATGAAATCGTAAGGATCCTCGGTGATCGTGTCGTCGCTGAAATAAAGGATCGAGGCCGACTCGAGAAAGTCCGTATTGTATTTTTCCTTTTCTCTGGTAAAGGTATGGATATTTACTGCGATATCCTTGTTGTAGTCCTTGGCCACCTGTATGAAGGGGCGGCAGAAATTCGCATTTGAAAGGACCACCATATCGCAGCCGAAGATCATCGGGCGGACCATGGACATATCGTATTCCGCCTCTCTTAAGCCCTTGATATCCTCAAAAATCTGCTCCTGCCTGTTCTGGTCGTATAAAACTACCTGAGTAGGTGTCTGGTCGATGATAGGAAGAATGTATTCGGTGGAAATGGTGACCTCCCTGTCGTGGGGGTTAAAGATACTGAAATCCTGGTTGCTGCCGACTACTGAAAGGAATTCCACCTTGTTTCCCAGCCACTTCAAAGCCAGCGACTCGTTATAGGCATCGCCTCCGGGCGCCGTATAAATGGAATCCGGCACGCTTGTCAGGGGTGAATACTCAATGGGTATCTTATTCACCTTAACGATTGTTTCTATCTGAGTAATTCCTGCTACAACAAAGTTGCTCATATGCTTCCTCCTCTACTAAAAGTAGCCCTTCCCCGGCAACGGCCGTCCTACAGCCCCCCGGAGCTGCTCCGCTCCATCCCGACTGCTTCTCCGTAATCAAATCAGATTAGATTATATAATAAATTCTCATGCTTGAAAAGCCGTAAAAATTCCCCATTAAACACAAAAAATCGCAGGCATCCGGCCATTTTTTGGATATTTTTGCAAATCCGGCTGAATACCTGCAATATTTTTCATCTATAATTTTCTTATGGATATAATTCTTATTAAAATAACCTATAACCTGAGAATGTCGTTTAAAATCAACCCCCTCCAAAGCCAATACAGACCTAAGGGCATTAAATATCGCATAGTATGACCTGTTAATAGAATCTTTCAGGCATCCATTCTCCAATAAAATTTTTGCTCCATTCAGCTTCCTTTATCCTATATTCAGCTAATATAAGCCGTTCTTTTTCAACTGACATCAATTCCCTCGTCTATAATATTTCTATAATACGGGTGGGCGTCTTTATACTTTTCAAATTCACTGTATGGTATAACCGCCGGAGATATAATAACGTCGTTATCATACCCCAGCCTTGCACTTTGAGTCCAAATGGCCTTTAGCCTGTCCTGCAGCTCTTCTCTTTTTCCGTCTACGATTGCAACAATATCAATATCAGAATAATCATCATTATCACCCCGTGCATAAGAGCCATAAAGATACATCTTTCTTATTCTGTCCTGATATTGCTCGAAATACATTTTTTTAATCAACTTGATAATGTTGTCTAAAGTATTTTGAGAACACATATAGTTATAATTATCAAAAAATCGAGATTTATATATACAAATTCATTATATTGCGCCTAAATCATCCCGTCAAATTAACACCCCACCTTGAATATATATCGCTACCGAGATATAATATTTAGTAAAGGTAGGTGATGATCATGTTCGTTTATCATGGTTCCGACCATATAATTGAAACCCCGGTTTTCAACGGGAGTAAACGTACAAACGACTACGGCTACGGGTTTTATACTACTGAGAGCCCGGAGCTTGCGAAGGAATGGGCCTGTGCAGATAACCGGGACGGATTTGCCAACAAATATGAGGCTGAGCTGGGCGGTCTGTCCGTACTGAACCTTAACTCACCCGAATACAGCATCTTAAACTGGCTCGCAATTCTTACAAAATACAGGACCTATTGGCAAAACGGCAGCATTGCGGAGGAAGCCAAGGAATATCTGCAGCAGCATTTTTTTATCGACTTATCCTCCTTCGATGTGGTCATTGGCTACCGCGCTGATGATTCTTACTTTACCTTTGCGCAGGATTTTATCTCAGGTGTGATCCCGCTGTCAAAACTGTCAGAAGCAATGCGCCTCGGTCATCTGGGTGAACAAATAGTTTTCAAAAGTCCCGTCGCCTTCTCGCATATCCACTTTGTCGATGCGTTGCCTGCAAATGCCTCTGACTGGTACGAGAAGAAATCCGCCCGGGACAGGGAGGCGCGCCGCTCCTACCGCGCCGTCAAAAAACAATCTGAATTATTCAATGAACTGTTCATAATAGATATAATGAGGGAAGGAATAGAAAATGGAGATCCGCGCTTACGATGAAGCCTATACATCCAACGCACAAAGCATTCTGGGACATATGGTGGACTTTGCCGTAATGTCTTTAAATATAGAACCCGATGTTTTCGGGAATGCCTTTGCCGTTTCGCCTGCGTCACGGCAGTTTGCCTGCGGCAACCCCCGCTATGTGGCAGGCATGAGCGGCTGCGAGCTCGCAAGGCAGGTTCTTAGCGAAACCAATATGGCCTTCACTGATGTGCCCGACGCCATGTTTATCGACAAAAGCCCCGAATACTGGGCGGGCTGGGCCCTGGCATATTACCAGTGGTATTCTTCACGTTCCTTTATGGAAATACTCTCTGTTACCTCCCTGTCCCGCATCATCGGTAT
>JAFTEI010000302.1 GCA_017453965.1 Lachnospiraceae bacterium | reverse complement strand
GGATAAAGATGTGATGCTGGAGAAGGTTGAGCTTTAGACCGGTATCTGATTTTTGAGAAAAGCGGTGTATGTAATTGTCAGGGTATTTATGAAATAAAGCCGGACTTTTCTCAAGCAGGACTATGTTATAGACACTTTTTATCATGTTGTAGTTAAAGGACTTTTTGTTATGACTGCTGCGTATCCGTTTGTATTGGCGCAACAGCTGGTCGGAGGAATAGCAGGCACTGCGTTCACCAAGGAAGCCATAGCCGATGAGCGCAGGATATGAATTGATATCATTTAAGATCTCTTCACGGGTGCGGATCAATGGAAACATTTTTTGAAGTTTGTTTTTAGACATGAAATAACCTCCGAATTGTAGATTGGATATAAGAAGTTGCTGGTATAAAGAAATATACCGGATTTTTAAATTCTATCAGATATTTTGTGTTTGTAAAGATATTACTTACGTTGCAATTCAGTAGTCTGGCTGACCACTGAGTTGTAGCATGTCTGGATGATGGAGGAGGAGCGGGGAGGAGCAGGGAGGAAAATTCAGTCCTTTTCAGCCAGAGAATTTTGTGGTATACTCTGATTCCAATATGAAAGATAAAGGAGAACGGATATGAAGCATATAAAGACCTTGAGTACAAGAGACTACAAGAAGAGCGTTGTTACGGGGGGCTGCGGCGAGTGCCAGACCTCTTGCCAGAGTGCCTGCAAGACCTCATGTACTGTAGGAAACCAGTCCTGCGAGAATAAGAATAAATAAGGTAACTATTCAGCACCCAAAGGGTTCTGAACAGTTACTAAGTAAGCAGGTCATCAACACAAGGGTAAAAATTGTTGCAGGGGCGCCGACAGCGCCTCTGTTTTTATCGCAAGGGCGGCGATAGGAAATATGATACATAGATATAAAAACAACGGATACAACATTGTAATGGACGTCTACTCGGGATCGATACATATAGTCGACGAGCTCACCTATGAGCTGATCCCGGTGATGGAGGAAAACAGAGATATCTCTGACGGGGAGCTGGTGGAAAGCTTTGGCAGCTCTTATTCAGAGAGCGAGATAAAGGAGGCGGCGGCTGAGCTCAGGGAGCTTAAGGACAAGGGCACGCTTTTTACAGAGGATTCCTACGAAAACTACGTTAAGGATTTTGCCGAAAACCGCCATGCCGAGCCTATAGTCAAGGCCATGTGCCTGCATGTCGCCCACGACTGCAACCTTCGCTGTAAATACTGCTTTGCGGAGGAGGGGGAGTACCACGGCAGGCGGGCCCTGATGAGCTTCGAGACAGGCAAGGCGGCGCTGGACTACCTTATGGATCACTCCGGGAAGAGGGTAAATCTGGAGGTGGATTTCTTCGGCGGAGAGCCCCTGATGAATTTCGAGGTCGTAAAACAGCTGGTGGAGTATGGCCGCTCCAGGGAGAAGGAGAAGAACAAAAAATTCCGGTTCACCCTGACCACGAACGGGATGCTCTTAAATGACGAGGTTCTGGAATTCGCCAACAGGGAGTGCTCGAATCTTGTCCTCTCAATCGATGGAAGACAGGAGATACATGACCGCATGCGTCCCACTGCGAACGGGAAGGGCTCATACGAGGTGATCCTGCCGAAGCTGAAAAAAGCGGCTGAGAGCCGGAACCAGACGAATTACTACGTCCGGGGGACCTATACCCATTACAATACTGATTTTGCAAAGGATGTGCTGCACCTTCATGACCTGGGCTTTGAGCAGATATCGGTGGAGCCGGTGGTGGCTCCGACGAGCGAGGACTATGCCCTTCAAGAGAGCGACCTGCCGGTGCTCCTCGAGCAGTACGACATCCTGGCACAGGAAATTATAAAGAGGCTCAAGGCCGGGAAATTTATAAATTTCTTCCATTTTATGATAGAACTTGAGGGTGGCCCCTGCGTGGCCAAGCGCCTTTCGGGCTGCGGCTCGGGAGGGGAATACCTGGCCGTGACACCCTGGGGGGACATATATCCCTGTCACCAGTTCGTGGGAGAAGAGGACTTTCTTATGGGAAATGTCTTCGAGGGCATAAAAAATACTGAAATTGCCGACAGCTTTGCCCGGTGCAACGTCTATACCAAGCCGGAATGCGCGGACTGCTTTGCCAAGTTCTACTGCTCCGGAGGCTGTGCGGCCAACTCCTATCATTTTACCGGAAGTATAAACGGCAACTATACCATCGGCTGTGAGCTGGAGAGGAAGAGAGTGGAGTGTGCGATCATGATAAAGGCGGCAATGGCCGATGAGTGAAAAGTGGACGGTAATAGCCAAAGGCGGCGACTACGGTGAACTGGGTCGCCGCTTCGGCGTTTCTCCGGTAGTAGCGAGGCTTATGAGAAACCGGGGGATAGAGACGGAGGATCAGGCCCGTGCCTTTCTCGGTGACCCTGAGAGGGGCTTAAATGACGGGAGCCTCCTCAAGGATTGCGATATTCTGACGGATATACTCTGCGAAAAAATTGACGGCGGCGAGCATATAAGGATAATCGGGGACTACGACGTGGACGGAGTCTGCTCGACCTATATCCTGCAGACCGTGCTCACTGCCCTGGGAGCAAGGGCGGATCACATTATTCCCGACAGGATAAGGGACGGCTACGGCTTAAATATGAGGCTTATCGAGGAGGCCAAAGCCGGCGGGGTGGACACCATAATAACTGTGGACAATGGGATCAATGCCTTTGAGGAGATAGGGAGGGCAAAGAGCCTTGGAATGACGGTGCTCGTAACGGACCACCATGCTGTCAACTTTGAGACTCTGGACGGAAAAAGGGTCGAGCGGCTTCCGGAGGCGGACGCGGTGGTAAATCCCCATCGGAGCGGCTGCGCCTATCCCTATAAGGAGCTCTGCGGGGCGGCGGTGGCCTACAGGGTGGCCCAGGTGCTCCTGAAAAAGCACGGCGTAGGAGAGGAGGAGGGCTGGTCCCTTTGCGAAATGGCAGCGCTGGCGACGGTCTGTGATGTCATGCCCCTCACCGGAGAGAACAGGTCCATAGTGCGTCTCGGCCTGGAAAAGCTGAGTCATACGGCCAATCCCGGGCTTAGGGCTCTGATGGAGCTGAAATCCCTCGAGGGCAAAAAGCTGACCACGACTCACGCCGGCTTTATCCTGGGGCCTACAATAAACGCAGCCGGCAGGTTAAGACAGGCGGAGCTGGCCCTTCAATTACTTATGTCAACTAATAAGGCAGACGCGATGAAAAGGGCGCAGGAGTTGAAGGATCTCAATGACAGCAGAAAAGGTATGACTAATTCCGCCTTTGAGGCAGCCTGTAAATTTCTCGAGGATGAGAATTATGTTAACAATAGAATCCTGGTGGTCTATCTCAGGGACTGTCATGAGAGCCTTGCGGGAATTGTGGCAGGGAAGCTCAGGGAGAAGTATTCGAGGCCCAGCCTGGTCCTGACGGACGCGGTGACGGATGAAGGGAAGCCCTGTCTTAAAGGCTCCGGCAGATCTGTTGAAGCCTACAATATGTTTGAGGGCATAGACGCTCTCAAGGATATCCTGCTGCACTACGGAGGGCATTCCCAGGCAGCGGGCTTTTCGCTGGAGCGCGGAAAGCTGGATGAATTCAGGGAAAGGCTCAATTCACAGTGCACTCTGACCGATGAGGACCTGATGCTCAAGGTGAGGATCGATATGGTGCTTGCCTTCAAATATTTGAATACTTCTCTTGCTGACGAGCTGGAGCTTCTGGAGCCGGCAGGTACAGGAAACGAGGCTCCGCTTTTTGCTGTAAAGGAGGTGGACCTAAGCGGGGGAAGGGTCCTCGGAGAGAATAAAAATGTCTATACAGCCTACGCCAGCGACGGAACCGCCCGGGTCAGGCTTAAATATTTCGGGGATGCGGAAGAGTTCGAGAATTATGTAAACCAAAAGAAGGGGAAGCTCAACATCTGCTATACCCCGGAAATAAACGAATTCAGGGGTGAAAGAAGCCTTGAGATAAGGGTTAGGCATTACGCCTGAGGAGATTTGTCAGTTGTCCTGAGACTTTTGCGGCGACCCGGAGTCCTGCTGAGCCTTGCGGTCAGCCGCTTTGTCATCATCAGTCTTTCTCCTATAGTCATAGGGCTCGTCATAGACGTTTCTGCCCTGTCTGGCGTTTAACATCATGAGGAAGAGATGTATCATCACCGGAATGACGATCGTGCAGAACACGGCGACTATCAAGAGCTGCATGGTTTTTTCGCTGCCTATGAGCGCCAGCACCAGAGTGGATATGTAGAGGGCTGCAAGAATGATCACACCCGCCATTGCAAGGATTCTTTTCAATTTCATTTCACTTTTGTCCTATAATAAATCTTTATGATTTGTCTGAGGTTTACTATAACATTCTACATTCGTTGACATCAACCCCTTATGTTGTTAAAATATTTTTTATTCTTTTTAAGAAATAATTTTAGGAAAAATCGTCGAAAAACCGAAGCGCTGAGGGCGCATGAGGTTACCGGCATTTTATCATTACTTATGTAGCGGAATAGCTATGAGCTATAAGTCAGATATTTCTGGGGACAAAACCCCATTTAATTAAGGAGGAGCTTCAAAAATGGCATTACTTGAACAGTGGAGAGACATGGCGTATTCGCCCACGGCAAATAAGGGGGATCTTCAGCGCTTATGGCAGAAATATTTTTTGCAGGAAAAAGAGGTTTACCGGCAGCTGCTTAAAAATCCTGACGAAGAGGTCAAGGGAACGGTTAAGGAGCTGGCCGAAAAATATAACCTGGATATCATGACGATGGTGGGTTTTCTGGACGGTATCAACGATTCCCTGGTGGAACCCAACGACATCGACAATATGGAAGAGGATACCGAGGTGTCCTTAAAATTTGACAAGGTCCTTTTATATAAGAACATGGTCGGCGCCAAGGCCGACTGGCTCTACGGCCTCGAGGAGTGGAACGATATCTTCACTGAGGAGGAGAAGGAGCAGTATTATAAGGAACAGAAGCGTTCCACAACCTTTAAGAGGGAGGGCAAAAAGATAGGAAGAAACGATCCCTGCCCCTGCGGCAGCGGCAAGAAGTATAAGAACTGCTGCATGAATAAGGAGACTGCACAAAGTTAACGGTTCAGGGTAAAAATAGTTATGTAAACCCGAAAGAGGAGTAAAAATTATGAAGATCACACTAAAGGACGGTTCAGTAAAGGAATATGATTCGCCGAAGAGCGTAATGGAGATCGCCGGGGATATCAGCGCGGGACTTGCCAGAAACTGCCTCGCCGGAGAGGTAAACGGTGAGCGCGTGGATTTCAGGACAGTCATCTCTGAGGACTGCACCCTGAATATCCTTACGGATAAGGATGAGGGAGGCCTTGCTACCATAAGGCATACCGCATCCCACGTTCTGGCCCAGGCTTTAAAGAGGCTCTATCCGAAGATACAGCTGGCTATCGGCCCTTCCACGAAGGACGGCTTTTACTCCGACGTGGACAGCGAAGAGATCCTTACGACCGAGGATTTCGACAAGATAGAAGCGGAGATGAAGAAGATCATCAAGGAGGATCTGAAGCTCGAGCGCTTCGAGCTTCCCAGGGATGAGGCAATCAAATTCTTCGAGGAGAAGAACGAGCCCTACAAGGTTAAGCTTATCGAGGATCTTCCGGAGGATGCGGCTATAAGCTTATATAAACAGGGCGAATTTACCGATCTCTGTGCCGGTCCTCATATTATGTCGACCAAGGGCGTAAAGGCCTTTAAGATAATGAAGCTTGCCGGAGCTTACTGGAGAGGCGATTCCAAGAATAAGATGCTGACCCGTATCTACGGTACGGCTTTTGCAAAACAGTCCGATCTGGATGCCTACCTCTTTATGCTCGAAGAGGCCAAGAAGAGGGATCACAGAAAGATAGGCAAGGAAATGAAGCTCTTCATGTTCTCCGAGGAGGGACCGGGCTTCCCCTTCTTCCTGCCCAACGGGATGGTTTTGAGGAACGAGCTCATGAAGTACTGGAGAGAGGTTCACTACCGCAACGGTTACGTGGAGATCGAGACTCCGGTCATGTTAAACCAGCATTTATGGGTCACCAGCGGACACTGGGATCACTACCAGAACAATATGTACACGGCACAGGTGGCCTCGGGTGAGGACGACCAACTCTTCTGCATTAAGCCGATGAACTGTCCCGGCTCGATTTTGGTCTATAAGAACCAGCCCCGTTCCTACAAGGAGCTGCCTTTGAGGTTTGCCGAGGTGGGTCTTGTACACCGCTACGAGGAGAGCGGAGCCCTTCACGGCCTTATGAGGGTACGGGCCTTCCACCAGGACGACGCTCATGAGTTCCTGGCAATGGATCAGATCGAGGACGAGGTTGCGCACATCGTCCACGTTATAAATGAGGTTTATGAAAAGCTGGAATTCAAATATCACGTAGAGCTTTCCACGATGCCCGAGGACCATATGGGTTCCGACGAGGACTGGGAGAAGGCGACCAACGGCCTCAGGCAGGCTCTTGAGAAGCTGGGCCTGGAATACGAGGTAAACGAGGGAGACGGAGCCTTCTACGGGCCGAAGATAGACTTCCACGTGGAGGACTGCCTCGGGAGGACTTGGCAGTGCGCTACTTGCCAGCTGGATTTCCAGCTTCCCCAGAACTTTGAGCTGTCCTATATCGGCGCCGACGGAGAGGAGCACATGCCCGTCATGATCCACAGGGTGGTATTCGGCTCAGTGGAGAGATTTATCGGAGTTATGATAGAAAACTTCGCCGGGAAGTTCCCTACCTGGCTTTCGCCGGTACAGGCCCGGGTGCTGCCGATCTCGGACAAGTTCCTGGACTATGCAAAAGAGGTGGAGGCCAGGCTGAAGGCCGCCGGAGTCAGGGCCGAGGTGGACGAGCGCTCTGAGAAGATCGGCTTTAAGATAAGGGAGGCGCGTCTCGAGAGGATTCCCTACATGCTGGTAGTGGGTGCGAAGGAGGCCGAGACCGGTGCTGTTTCCGTTCGTTCCAGATTTGAAGGCGACGAGGGAGCCAAAAAGCTCGATGACTTTATCGCTGATATCACCAAGGAGATCGCAGACCGCGTGCGCCGGGAGGATAAGGTGCAGGATGAAGAGAAGCCCTCGGGAAAATAAACTATGAGTAACGATAACACTGAGCAGATAAGAATAGTACAGGAGACGGTTGCCGGCAAGGAGATAACCTTCGCACATATAATCGGCAGCCCCGCCCCCGTGATATTTCAGAAGCTGGGACTAAATCCACAGGTGGACTACGGCAACTGTGCCATTGGAATAATGAATATGACCCCTCCGGAATCGGCAGTCATTGCTTCGGATATCGCCATTAAGAGCGGCGATATCTATCTCGGCTTTGCCGACAGATTTACGGGGACGCTCATTATAACAGGTGAGCTGGAGGACGTTAATTCGGCTCTTACGCAGATCGTGAACTATTTCAGGGATGATCTGGGCTATGTGGTCAGCAGGATCACGAAAAGGTAGAGCCTGAAATGACGGCAGAAGCGACAAAGGCGGTACTTGAAAGGATATTTCACGACGATTACGAGCACCTTAAGGGCCGGACGCTTCGTATGACGAGGCTCAGGATACCCGGCAAGGAGGTGTCCCTGGCCCATCTCTTCACGCCCTCGAATGACAGCGTGTACAGGGATCTGGGGCTCAATATCGGTGTGCATGAGGGCGAGGATCACAGGGGCGAGACCATAGGCCTTATCAGGTTTACGCCCTGGGAAGCCGTAGTGGTGGCAGCGGATATAGCCCTGAAATCGGCTCAGGTAGAGATAGGCTTTATGGACAGGTTCTGCGGGTCGCTCATAATAACCGGTGAGCATGCGCAGGTTGAAACCGCGGTGGAGGAGACAGTCGCCTTTTTTCAGAATGAGCTGGGCTTCAGCGTTTGCGAAGTCCATAAAAGCTGAGGAGCTTTATGAGAAAAATGTTTCTTATGGGAAGGAGTGAGGCGGGAAAGACCTCCCTTACCCAGGTCATAAAAGGAGAGCAGCTCCACTATAAAAAAACACAGTATACAAACATTGCGGAGGATATGATCGATTCTCCGGGGGAGTATGCCGAGTCCAAGTATTTCAGCTTAGGCCTGGCATGCTTTTCTTTTGAGGCGGACGTCGTAGCGATAGTGCAGGCTGCCGATGAGCACTACAATCTTTTCGGACAGAGTCTGCACACCTTTATACAAAGGCCCCTTATAGGAGTGATCACAAAGACTGATTCCGCCTACGCCAACGTGCCGATGATAAGGCAGTGGATGAATGATGCCGGCTGCGAGAGGATATTTGAGGTCAATAATGTGACAGGCGAGGGGGTTGCGGAGCTCATGGAGTATCTGGGCGAGGATACGGAGAGACTGACCCTCGAGCAGGCCAAGTTCAAGCAGAGGCTGGGACTCAGGGAGTGGGACCCTCTTCCGGAGGGGGTGACTTACCCGGAGTGGAGCGGTGGTTTTGCGTGACTACCGGCCGGGGATATTGACCGAGGCTATTGAGGCTATTGAAAATAAATCTGTTGACACCGGACCCAAGTTGTGGTAGGGTATCTAGGTGCGTAGAAGAAATAGGTTCTATGACTATCAAGCAGAGCGCTGCTCTCACCCTGAGGCGTTTGTTTAAACAGCTTTCAGGCGTTAATATTTAAGGATATTAATGTGACAGTATGTGCTTTGTGCGTATACTGTCATTTTTGCTTTACGTATATTAGGAGGTATAAAGCAATTAGCGATTTATTTATCAACGAACAGATACGGGACAGGGAAGTGCGTGTAATAGGTCCCGATGGGGAACAGCTTGGAGTTATGTCTGCCAGAGAGGCATTACAGGCAGCGGAAGAAGCAGAACTGGATCTGGTAAAGATTGCGCCCACGGCGAAGCCTCCGGTCTGTAAGATCGTGGATTACGGAAAGTATAAGTACGAACAGACCAGGAAGAGCAAGGAGGCGAAGAAAAAGCAGAGGATCATCGAGATAAAGGAGATCCGGCTTTCACCGAATATTGATACCAATGACCTTAATACTAAGGCAAATGCGGCAAAAAAATTCCTTGAG